>JAIDPF010000015.1 GCA_029062895.1 Lachnospiraceae bacterium | reverse complement strand
TTGACCGGATTATTCGCCTTGAGATCTATGGAAAAGACTAAGACGGCGCGCTGGTACCCTTGGGATAATCTTACAATTCTCACAGACGGGCAACTGGAATGTCGTATTTTGAAAATATTTAAATTTTAGGTAAGTCCGGCTTACATAACTCTTTGTTTGAAAATAGTTGTTCCAAAAACATCATAAATGAAATTATTTTTGGAACAACTATTTTCAAACTTTGAGTTATGTAAACCTCGTGGAAAAATTTTTGAACAAACATGATAAAGCAATTGTTTCGCGATTGCCTAAGTATGCTTCGGGTGTCAAAAGGGACCTTTAAAGAAATGATATGACAAGCTGCACAAACAATAATCTGTGCATATGCATTGGAAGGAAATTAGAAATTCTTAACATTCCTATCCAATACCCAGCAATTTCGGAACACGATGTTCCGAAAAGGGGCAATTGAGCCATGGATGGCGAATTTGCCCCGTTTGCGTTCGTCTTCCACAACTTAAATTAGGAATGTTTAGAATTTCTTATTTTCGTACAACAGCATAGGCACAGATTATGATTTGTGTAGCTTGCCACCTCAAAATTTATAAGGTCCCTTTTGACACCCGAATCCTAACTATTTAAATTTGATAATGAGGAGAATAATGATTTGATTCGACCAAACCAATCTACCTATTCCGCCGTAGAGGAAATGCGTCCGTCAGACAGCAGGATCCTGCTGTTTGCAGAAAATGGCAGCGTTACGGTATTCTTTCTGGAAAATGGAAGAATCGCTGAAGTCTGGCAGGAAAAAGAGCAGTCTGTCAGAACAGGGGACATCTATCTTGGCAGGGTGGGGCATTATGCGGCGAATATCGACGCGTATTATGTGGAGATCTTAAAAGGTGTCAGCTGCTTCCTGCCTGCGGATGAAACTGTCTTAGGAAAGAAGCGGTCTAAACTTCATGAAGGGGAAGAAGTATTAGTACAGATCAAAAAAGAGGCTTATAAAACGAAACTGGCATCTGCCTCCACGAAGTTGGAGATTGCCGGAAAATATTCGGTAGTCAGCAATGCCGCGCCTGCAGTTTATTACTCCCGTAAAATAAAGCGGGAAGAAAAAGAACGTCTGAAAAAGCTTGTGGAAGAAAGTGGTATTTTGGAAGATATGCCGTTTCAGATGCTGCTCCGTACTGCTGCGGCGGAATGTCAGGAGGATGCTCTTGTATTGAAAGAGATCGTAGAGCATGGGAACAGATTACGGCAGATCATTACGGAATCTTCTCATACTTACCCGTTGTGCAGAATGTATGAAGCCGCATCTGTATTGGAACTTCTGTTTCAGGAGGAGCGTATACAGGAGAATACAAGGATCATTACACAGGATCAGGCGCTATATGAACGGATTAATGAACTGTGCCGGCAGCAAGGATATGATCCAGCAAAACAGTCCATGTTATATTCGGACACAGATCTTCCCATGACGGTTTTATATGGATTAAAGAGCCATCTTCGGGAAATTACGGAGGAAAAGGTCTGGCTCCCTTCCGGAGCAAGTATTTATATCGCCCAGACGGAAGCATTGAATGTAATCGATGTCAATACCGGGAAATATGTATCTAAAAGCAGCCGGGAAGAGACGTTTTTAAAGATCAATCTGGAAGCGGCCAGAGAAATTGCCTTCCAGATCCGGGCGAGAAATCTGAGTGGTATTATTTTGATTGACTTTATCAATATGAAGGATGAAAATAATGCAACAATATTGCTTGCCGACCTTAGACAGAGACTGCAGCAACTTTCTCCCCGCGGAGTCGTTGTAGATATTACAAAATTAGGTTTAGTAGAGATCACAAGGGAGAAGAGACGTCCTGATATTTATCGTATCAAAGAGGAATTAAATAAAATAATATTGCGCTGACTAATAAAAAAGAGAGGTTATTTTCGCTTTTTCTGCAATTATATGAGATGAATTCCGAAAAATGGCAATATGTACAAAAACAGAGGTTGAAATCCTTGATTTTTATTGATATTATAATAATGTACCTGTGAAATATGCCATGAGAGTGTACAAAGGCAGATTTGACAGGTCGATTAGATGTCATTAACATATGGAGGGATTTTTTATGGGAGTTGAAGTTTTTCAATGTAACTGGGGAAGCAGTTTGAAGAGTTTTCTTTCTGCAAAGAATCAAGAAAAATTATTTTTACAGATTGATGATACAAAGCCGGATGGCGTAAAAGTAACCGGTAAAGGTTATATCTGTAATGAAGAAGGTAAAAATGAGTACATATCACAATATGATTATCCTGCAAAGGATATCCGTGACGTAAAGAAAGGTGAGTTTCAGGGTTCTGATGCTTTGGTTATTGTTACAAAGCTTCAGACGCTTTATGGAGCAAAGAAGACCCAGACAATTTTGCCGGGAATCAAAGATATTGACCGTGCAATTGATACGTTGACACGTGTTGCTAAAGAAGCCGGCGGTCTGATGGGAGATGCACCGAAGAATAACGCAAGACCGGCAGCACCAGCACCGGCGCCCACACCGGCTCCTAAGCCAGCGGCACCTACTCCTAAGCCGGCAGCTCCTAAACCAACTGCTCCGAAGCCGACGCCTGCACCCACACCTGCACCGGCGCCTACACCAGCTCCGGCTCCCGTACCGGCACCTGCAGCACCTACACCTGCACCAGCTCCAGCGCCTGCTTCCGGCGAAGCACCTGCATTTTCTGCAATCAATCCGATGCTGGGTAAGACCCCCGCAACGGCACCGGCAGCAACTCCTTTTTCGCCGGTAGCTCCTGCGGCACCTGCTGCAACGGCACCTGCAGCACCCGCTGCACCGGCTCCTGCACCTGCGCCTAAGGCCAACAAGGAGTCTTATGAGCAGAAAATGAAAAAACTGGATATTATGCATGAATCCGGTATGTGTTCTGATGATGAATATAAAGAGAAGAAGTTAAAGCTGTTGTGCGATGAAAAGGGACTTGGTGCATTCTGTGATAAGATTCAGAAGATTTTTGTCCTGAAAAAATCAGGTATGCTTTCTGATGCTGAATTTGAATCAAATAAGAATCAGATTGTCGATGAATGTTTTGCAGTAGATGTAAAAGATCTGAATGTGTTTAGAGAGAATATGACAAAGCTGCCGATCATTCTTATGAGTGAATTGATTCCGGAATCAGAGTATAATTTGAAGAAACAGAAGATTTTGGATTCTGTTGCGTATAATCCGATGGATTCCAATGACCTGTTCTGTCTGAAACTGCAGAAGATGCCGATTCTTCGCGATGCAGAGATGATTCCGACATCAGAATACGATAATGATATCAAAGAGCTCAAAGCACTTTTAGATCCCAAGGCATCTGACAGCATTGATGCACTTGATATGAAACTTGCTAAGTGGCCGGCTATGGTTACGGCAGGGTGTGTAACGGATGCTGAATTTAAAGAAAAACAGCAGAAGTTAACGACAGACGTTATGGCTATGCAGGTCTATGATGAGGCAACCTTTAAGGCAAAAGCAGAGCGCGTTATGAAGATGAAGGAAAAAGGCTGGATTACAGAGCTTGATTTCCATGGTAAGAAGGTAGAGCTGTTAAAGGATATCGGTATTGTAGAAGATTATGTTCTTCGCATGAAATTCTACATGGTTGCAAAGACTTCCGGATTGATCTCTCAGGATGACTATGACGCAAAGAAGTCTGAGTTGATTAAGGAAGTATTCTCACCATATGCTGATATGGATGAATTCCAGAAGAAGGTTAATATGCTGATGAAACTCAATGAGGCAGATATTATTACCGATGCGGAATATGCTAATTATAAGAATAAACTGATGAGTGATCTGTAAGGCGATCTTACAAGATATATCAAACAGATAAAGTAAGTACTGAATTCTCCCGGAAATGACTTCCGGGAGAACTTTTTGGAGAAACAACTTGAACAGAAGCAATAAAGTTTTCTACTTGACATAAAATATATGACATGTTATTATTTATGAGTATGCCGCTTAATGAGGTTTAAGTATCTGTATCACAGATCACCAAAGTTAGCGAGTAATGTAATAGGAGGTGCAACCATGTACGCAATTATTGCAACAGGTGGAAAGCAGTATAAGGTTTCAGAAGGTGATATCATCAGAGTTGAGAAGCTGGCGGCTGAAGCGGGAGATACTGTGACATTTGACCAGGTAGTTGCCGTTTCCGATGGTTCGTTGAAGGTTGGTAAGGATGCAGCTAAAGCATCTGTATCAGCAACTGTTATGAATCAGGGAAAAGCAAAGAAGGTAATCGTATATAAGTATAAGAGAAAATCCGGCTACCACAAAAAGAATGGTCATAGACAAGCATACACCCAGGTTAAGATTGATAAGATCAATGCATAATTAAGGGCTTATGTGATGGTTTCTGTAATAGCAGTAAAGAACAGAAAGAATGAATATGTCAGATTTACATGCAGCGGTCATGCGGGATATGACAAGCATGGCAGAGATATCGTCTGTGCGGCGTTATCTATGTTGGTGATCAATACAGTCAATGCCATTGACGCGCTGACGGACTGCAGGATGACAGTAACAACAGATGAGACAGATGGTGAGATAGAAGTAATCTTTCCGGATGCCGCATCAGAAAAGGCAGAACTACTGCTTGATGCGATGCTCCTTGGAATACGGGGTGTAATCGAAGAGTATGGCAGTGCGTATGCTACTTTAACAATGAAGGAGGTATAAACCCATGATCAGATTGAACCTTCAATTTTTTGCTCATAAAAAGGGAGTTGGTTCTACCAAGAACGGTCGTGATTCCGAGGCAAAAAGATTAGGCGCAAAGAGAGCTGACGGACAGTTTGTAAAAGCCGGCAATATCATATACAGACAGCGGGGAACGAAGATTCATCCCGGCGTTAATGTAGGACGCGGAGGCGATGATACATTATTTGCTACTGTAGATGGCATCTTAAGATTTGAAAGAAAAGGCCGCGACAAGAAACAGGCATCTGTATATCCGGTTGAAAAATAAGTTTTCATGAAGCCTCAAGCCTATTTGCTTGGGGCTTTTTTGTAGATAAGGAATTTAATTATCATAGTTAAAAATTTAAAATTTTTAAGTAATAATGATAAATGGAGAGGCAAGGTATAGATATGTTTGCAGCTCGCGCCAGAATTATTATCAGCTGCGGTAAAGGCGGCGGCGGTCTGGTGTCGTG
>JAIDPF010000014.1 GCA_029062895.1 Lachnospiraceae bacterium | reverse complement strand
AGAACGTATTATCACTTCTTGGTTAATTACATTAGCTACCATAGAAAGGGCCATCCGAAAGGATGGCTCTTTTGTTACACGTATTCCAAATATCAGGGGAGAGATGCGGCGTTAAAAAGACTGTCAAGTAAATTTAAAAAATAATTAAGGGGTAAAGTATCTTAAATTTGTTTCGATATATATAACAGAAAACAAAAGTACATGTGTATCGGAGACACGAATAACGTATAAAAGTCGATCTTTTTATTGAATTTTAATGATTTCAAGAATTGTCAAAGCAGTGTATACTGCTTTGATTTGCATATGCAAGTCAAATAACTTTTAACTGAGTAACTTAGAAAGATGAGGATTATCAATGTTAGAGCAATCATTTATAATTTACGGTGCCGGTCAAATGGGAAAAATGGGGTTTGAACTCTTGTCCCTACATCAAAAAGCGGATTATGTCTATGGATTTTGTGACAAGGCTTATCAAGAAATTAAGTACATAGAAAATAAAAAAGTTTTTTCGTATAAAGAGGCCAAAGAATTAGGTTTACCGTTTTTGCTTGCAATATCTGGAAAAGCCGGAGACGAGGTTGCAGCAAAGTTGGAATCAGATGGTCAACATTGCTTTCAATTTGACATTCTTGCGGACTGGTGTGGACTGGATTTACCAACATTTAATAGAGAATATGTTGCAAGGTTTCATGTTGAAAGAATGGATGAATATTTTACATCTGTGGAAAGCGAACAATCTTTGTGCACATTTTGGGAGAAGGATTCGCCCTTTTTTCGTATGTTCCAAGAACTAGATCTTTCTCATGTGATTGAGTTGGCTTGTGGAAGAGGACGCCATGTACCCAAGTATATTGACCAAGCTGGTGATGTCACTTTAGTAGATATTTTGCAAAAAAACATAGATTTTTGCAAAAGACGGTTTTCGGACAAAGAAAATATTTTTTATTATTGTAATAATGGCTATAATCTGGAGAAGCTAGAAAGTGAACACTATTCAGCCCTTTTTTCTTATGATGCAGTTGTTCATTTTGAAATGATGGATATTTTTTCATACCTGAAAGACATCTACAGGGTGCTAAGGACTGGAGGTCTTGCATTGATCCATCATTCGAACAATGACGGCGATTATAAGGCTTCTTTTAGTAATAGCATCGGTGGGCGAAGCTTTATGAACCAAAAAATTTTTGCGTATTTATCATACCGTGCGGGTTTCGAAGTTGTGGAACAACAGGTAATCGACTGGGGGGAAAAAGATTGGGATTGCATCTCACTGCTCAGGAAAAATGCGTAATCATGTAATATAGTACCGCTTAGAGAGCTTTCAACAGAAGTTTAAGACACTTTTCCGCTACTACAAGGTGTTTTTTAGCTGATACAGATATTAAGGCCGTAAGTGAGCAGTTAGGATGCAAACCCAATTAGATCACTTATTTGGGACTAAATGTGTTAGTTAGTACTGTTATGAAAGAAATGAAGCGTTGAAAAGATTTAAAAATTTATTTAAAAAAATTGATTTGAGGGGTAAAGTATCTTGAACTTGTTCCGATATATATAACAGAAAACAAAAGTACAAGTGTATCGGAGATATATATTGTACATAAAAAGGAAAATTATATTTCAGGGAGGAAAAAGATATGGTAGTACAGCACAATTTAACAGCAATGAACAGCAACAGGATGTTAGGTATCACGACAGGCGCTCAGGCAAAGTCAACTGAGAAGTTATCTTCCGGTTACAAGGTAAACAGAGCAGCAGATGATGCAGCAGGCTTAGCAATCAGCGAGAAGATGAGACGTCAGATCAAAGGTTTGACACAGGCTTCCGCAAA
>JAIDPF010000013.1 GCA_029062895.1 Lachnospiraceae bacterium | reverse complement strand
ATCTTACGAAGGTTGTATCAAAAGAGAGACTGGCTCTATTGAACAGAGAAATAGATTTTCTTGAAAGAGAACGTGATGATTTATTATATAATTATCGACTTCTGAAGGATAAAATCCACCACCTGAAACGGCGAACGATTCCACGTTTACTGGTTATAGGTATTTATTTGATTATTAATAGGGTAATTCGAATAAGACAAGTTATCGAAATGAAAAACATATAGACGAACAATGGATGAGCCCCTTGCGCACCCTCTTGGAAATTTATCTTGAATACTTTTTAACAGATCCAGTGATATTATTTAATCTTTTTATAATATAGAGTATTTATAGCATTTTTCTGGGAATGAGGCTTTATGCCATGTGTTGCAGAACAGAACATAGCATTATACCGTTAAAGATTGCAGATATCATGAACATACACAATTACGGCATGGAACTCTCAAGCACTGAGGCCAAAATCAGAAAATGTGATCTGGAGCTTCAAAAACTTAAAAATGAAACTGATCAAGTCTTCTTTGATACAATTAAAATAAATATCCCCGTTAGAGCAATCAAAATCATTCCATAGAATAGATAACTCATGTCTCCATTATTATGTTTAGCTCCATCATTATATAGGCTTGCTAAATCTCCATTTCCATTTAAAGCATCTAAAACTTCCGGGTCTGTGACCTTATATCTATCCAATGTAATAACAACAAAAACTTGCTCGCCATCTCTGTAAGTATATGGAACATCATGTTCATTCAAATAATACTCTATGGTTGTTCCATCAGGATACGTATACGTATATAGTTTCTCACCATTTTTGTCGTATACATATGGTTCACCGTATTCATCCAGATAATACTCTACGGTCGTTCCATCAGGAGCCGTATACGTATATAGTTTTTCACCATTTTCGTCGTATACATATGGTTCACCGTACTCATCAAAATAATACTCCGTGGTGGTTTCATCGGGAGCGGTATCTGTATATGTTGCATCATCAAAGGCATATATACTTGCTGCTGCATCATCCGCAGCGCATACATTTATTCCTAACAAAAGTAAACAACATAACACAAACCCAAAAATGTAATATTTACTCCTCATAGATCTACTTCCCCTTTTTTATGATAACATGCAACTTTCTTATAGTCATCTGATCTTTGACTATGAGAAATGTTTGTATTAATCAGTGTTTCCCTAATTCTCTTCCCTTTGTTCTATTGATATAAGAGTCAGATTTTTTGGTCAAATATATGGACTGTCTCAAATACCCCATATTTTCTCTTATATATCTGGATACGGTATATCCCCCATGAAGATATACCTCATGAAAAGCAATCCATACCGGCAGCAAAGTGGCGGCCATAAAGAACACTCTCAACGCCCGGTCAAACCACCCCTTTTCCATATGACCAAGCGTATAAGACTGGAACATAATATGCGGCAGTTCGTCATGCAGCATCTGCGCACAGATCTCTTTCAGCGCGGGAGAATCTGTACACTTGGATAATGCATCATAGTAAGTCAGTGCAATCATCTCTGCAGTTACCAGTACCGTGATCTCACATTTTAATCCGCCAAGCTTTCTCAATCTGCGAAAGCAGTCATCCAGAAAGGTTCTGTCTTTTGACTTCACACCATAATGATCCATATATTTTTTCAGATATGCGGAATGCCAGTTCTCCTCTTTTACGAACTGCCGCATCGCTTCTATGTATTCTTTCTTCTGATACTTAAAAGCAAATTCTTCTACTACATACATAAGAAAGGCACCGTCAGAACCTTCCCCTTTCTGAAACGCCTGTATCGACGGAAAAATCAGCTTTTTTTCTGCTTCCGTAAGATCCGTTTCCTTGGAAAAATCTATCTGAAGCCTTTTTCTGTCATTCGCCATAAAATATTTATTCCATGCTTTATAATTAAAACGATTCATCTTTGAATGTGTGATATTAATCATATTCTTTTTCCCTTCCTTGATGTTAAAATAATATCTTTATTTTCGGAACAATATTCCCATTGATTACTCCACAAACTAGAAATTTTATCCTTCATCTTTTCTTATCACTTCTTTAGGAGCTTCAATTTCATTTACAATTGTATGTTCTGTTAATTCGGACAAGATTTTTATTTTTTTATTGATTATGGGACGCATACAATTTGGCACATGTTCCTGATGTGCGCGATGAATCGCCACGCATTCTTTACAATTTCCATGATATCGGCAAGCTTTCTTGCAAGAACAATGATCTTTATTTTTATACTCCTCTCTAAATTCAGATGCAAATTCCTCCTGCAATCGAAGTCCTTCTGCTCTGTTTCCTTGATGAAATTGCTCCATTGCTGCCATTTCTTTTTCATTGCCTTCTATTTTCATTTGTTTTTCCTCTGTGAAATTTCTATTTTCAGCTAGATAAACAGTAATTCATCGTTGCAAGATTAAAATAAAATAATTAAAAACCACCAATATGACTTAATGTTTTTGAAGCAACTTTTGAACCTTCATTCATTGCGTTGGTGATATTACTATCTCTCAGATATGAACACAGAAAGCCAGCATGATAACTATCACCGCACCCTGTTGTGTCAATCACTTTATCGATGGGAACAGCATTAACCCTATATTCTTTTCCCATATAGTAAGTAACACTGCCATTTTCTGCAAGTGTAATATTAAAGATGTTGCAATATTGCTCCGACCATTTATGAAATTGTGAAAGAATACTTTCCTCACCACTGATAAAAAAGAAGTCAATATATGGTACAATGTTCTCTAACATCTTAAAATCTCTTAAAACATTGAAATCAACGGCAATCTGAAAAAAACCGCTTTTTCTAAGTTCTAATACTTCATCAAAATTAGGAGAATCATAGGTTATGAAGACAATATCAGAACTCATTATTTTGTTTTTGTCAGAATCACTAAGAAGATATGTGTCATGAATACCGCCATTCCAAGAATCATCTTTGAAATATCGGTCACCTTTTTCCGTAAGATAAATTCGATGATTTGCAGTAGCAGAGCCTGCAATAATACGAATAAATTCTTTGTTGATACGTTTATTCTCAATGGATTTCAATATTGCTTTACCATAATTATCGTCACCAATTGCGCCGAGAATATCAATTGAAACATGATTGTATTCTGAGGCAATTGCAGCAAAATTTAATGCTTCACCACCAGGGCGAATTTCTCCGGTATCATCAAATACATCTACACACATACAAGTCATGGCTGTAATGTTCATATTATTTCAACCTTTCTGATTTGGGAAAGTGCAAATTTAGTGCAATGATTAGATCACAAACACTTTTTACTATGCTGATATAAATATTCCCCCACAAACTGCATCCATGTCGGATTGAAATGCCCGTCTTCAGAATAAATATAGTAACAGTTATCCAGTGTTGACAACACGATACACATTCCTTTTCCCTTGTAATTATACTCCGTTTGTACCGATTCTCTGATATGGTGTGGAAATACAAACCGCTGATCGGCAAAAGTTAAGATAAATGCATCCCGATTAAATACCAACGTACCTTCGCCACAATCAATAAATCCTTTGGAATTTGGCAGGGCTTCTACATGTACGGAATAAACAATTTCCTGGTTGCTGTTGTTCCATTCATCGATGGCACAGTTTCTCTCCCATTCATACCAGGATGGGATCGAGCGAAACTCTTTTTTATGATACCCGTCATAGCCGGGCAATTCTTTTCCGCCGGCAGGCTTGCCTTTCATTACGGCATCTTTGTTTGCCGTCCTGATATATTCCAGTTCCCCAAGCGGGGTAAGCTTCCATTTTGCGCCGCATATTTTACATTGAACACCTTCCTGATTGGAAACCGTCATGATACTGCCCATCATAATATCACGTTCCGTATCATGATTTACAGAATCCATACCACTACAACGCGGACACCGGTATAATACCTTATGCAACCCATTAGCACGATTGCGCTTTAAATAAATTTTATTATCCTGCTGCCATGCATATTCATCATATTGCAAAGTACCCGCAACTTTCTCCTGTATTTCTTCCTCTCTGGCGTTTATCAACTCGTCTTTTGTATAAAGACATTCCAATTTTGCTGTGATCGGCGCTTTTCTGCTATACTCTTCATCCCAAAACGGGCTTTCCAGATAGCTTCCATGGGTTGATAATATGACGACGGGAACATTTAGATATTTAGCGAGCTGCCCCAGATGATCCGGTAAGTAAGAAGTCGTACCTGCGTTGCAATGTCTTGACTCCGGATAAACAACAACACTTTGTTTCATCCGAATACATTTCTTCATATTCAATAATACGTTGACATCGGAAACATACCGGCGTTTCCCAATACAACCAATGCTTCGGTACAGCCATTCACCAAATGCCGCATAGCCCTCCACATCTGAAACATAATTTGCCCGATAAGGAAATAGCGCCAGCGGCGCAATGTAATAATCAGAAAAACCCTGATGAGTAGCAATCACCAAAAAAGGCGGTTTGATCCCCCGCAGATTCTTTGTGATCCTAAGGTGATTTTTTCTTGTCAGTACATAAGAACCCAGCCAGATTACTGGCATCAAAAACGGATTCTGTTTCTTAGGGGGAATATGCATGTCAAATGGTTTTGTATGATCTGTTTGATTCTTCTTCATTTTATATTTATTAAATTCCCTTTTCGGAAAAGTATTTCACAGTTTCCATTTATAAAAAATTAATATTTGCTTTTTTTGCCTGACTACATAAATCACGGACATTCAAGGTATAGTGTTTTCCGTCCTTAACAAAATGTGTTCCGCATTGCCGAAACTCAAAATGCACATTATGGGAAATACATTGCTCCCGTATGGCAAGTACCCATTCATAATCAAGCGGTCTGGCATTTTTATCCGATTCGCCGCCAACTACAACCAACTCGATATGATCTAAATAGGCTGACAGGTCTATGCTTTCTATCAAAGGCTGGCAAATAATATTTTTATGCTTGATCGGAAGCTCCTTAAAAATGGAAAGTCTGTAATCTGTCCTGTCTTGATTTTCAACCGTACAGCCGACAATTACATTTTCATACCCATCGTTCCAATCGTCTGGAATACAATCCATAAAACGCTCAATCCGTTTTGTCAGAAAGATAAAGTGCAGATCGGAACGCTCCCGTATCATCTGCCAACATTCTGTACGCCACACGTCAGCATCCTCAATCAGAAAATCCGTGGAAAAACAAAGATAAACAGTCTGTCCGGATTTGATTTTGTATGCTCCCGATTTATTTTTAGCGATAGGAGCATAGAAATTATCTGTCTTTACAATATTATTTGTATCAACCCCTCTTTTGAAGTCGCCTTTATGAATGTAACAATATTTACAGCCCTCACTATATCTGTGGCAGCCACGCCACGGATTCCACATTGCCATAATGTCATCACCTTCTTGTTACTTTCTATGCGTCTGGGCTCTTTCATAATATATTGTTCTGCCCGGTAAACTGGAATCTATGGTTCTATGTTCCATTCAGATTTTATTGTATGCTCACAATGAAAATGTAGTTCTGCTATTGCATCTAAGGCACACACTCCGCCATTCCATTTGAAAGTAACGATATTCAGATTTTCATTATCAATATGCTGAACATCAAAATCCCATGCACCGTTGTTGTCAAGCTTTTTGATATAGGTCAGTGTAATTTCATGCAGATCGCTTTCTTCGGGCGCATATATTTTCAGTCTTGCATATCGAAAATGATTTGGGTCTTTTGCGTGACGCTTTTCTTCTATTTTTTCCCATTTCGTTGCTGTATATTTTTTATACTTTTTATACACTAAAACTCCTTGTCTAAATTCCGAAAAGGATTTTATTTCCTTGCAATCACTTCTTCTGCCAACGCCATATAACTCTCCGCACCGGCTGACTTCGGATCGTACAAAATGATCGGCTGACCGTAACTGGGCGCTTCAGAAAGACGGACATTTCTTGGAATCTTTGTCTCATAGATCTTTTCCGGGAAATGTTCCTTTACATTCTCCACTACCTGCTGGGAAAGAACTGTCCTGCTATCATACATAGTAAATACAATTCCCTCCAGATCAAGTTCCGGATTCAGGCGTTCCTTTACCAAATTGATGGTTGTGATTAGATCGCTCAGTCCTTCCAATGCTAAATACTCGCACTGGATCGGAACGATTACGGCATTGGCTGTTGTCATGGCGTTTAAGGTCAGTGTATTTAGAGCGGGGGGACAATCGATCAATATGTAATCATACTGGTCCTTTACCCACTCCACTTCTTTTTTCAGAATAAACTCTTTTTCCTCTATCCCAATCAGCTCAATCTCCGCAGCAGCAAGATTGACATTGGATGGTAAAACCGACACACCGGGAATGACATCCTTAATGATACACTCCTGAATAGAATAATCTCCTAACAACAATTCATAGATTGTCTTTTCCTGCTCTACTTTGTTTATGCTAAATCCACTGGTCGCATTACCCTGGGGATCTGTATCAATAACCAATACATTTTTTCCTTTTGCCGCAAGACATGCAGACAGATTGACTGCTGTTGTTGTTTTACCAACGCCTCCCTTTTGATTTGCAAGTGCAATGATTTTTTCCATAGTACTCCTCACCTTTCTATACCTAATCTTTCTAAAGAAACATTTTCATCAGCGTTTCCATAATACTTTTCAAGCCACAAAAATTAAAGCTATATTTCATCGGATAAAATAAATAACAAAATTACATAAACATTATAACACAAAACATATAGGAATTGGTAAACGGATTATATGCTTTTATAAAATTTTTGGGAACAAAGGGAGGTTAAACCATGCAACCCTGAAAATTGCAGAACGCCCGTTCAAATAAAACTGGAAATTAAATTCAAAAATTTGTATACTAATAATGAACTTTTTATATTTTGATCTCGTCTATTAATCAGAGGGTTGTTATAGCCGGAAGGAGAACGCAGAATGAACGATAACAATAACATGACCACGCTTGTGGCAGAAGCAAAGAATGGAAGCCAGGCAGCATACGAAGCACTGTATAAGCAGACAAATCAGATGGTTTATTTTACCTGCTTTGGTCTGCTGAAGTCAGAGGCTGACGCGGCGGACCAGATGCAGGAGGCATATGCTACGGCATTTCAAAAACTGGACATGCTGGATGATCCGGAGAAATTTCCCGGATGGATCAACCGGATCGCCATCAACAAATGTAAAGATTTTTTGATTCAGCAAAAGCGTTGGCTTTCGTTATCAGAAGAAAAGGATATTTCTGAAGAACTTCCTGAAACGGAAGAAGATTTTCTACCGGAAGAATATCTTATGAGACAAGATATGCGAGAAATTGTGCAGAAGATCATGCAAAAGGAATTATCTGACGTTCAGTACCGGACGGTTCTTTTGTATTATTACGACGGGCTTTCGTTATCTGAAATTGCCAAATGGATGGATTGTTCGGAGGGAACGGTGAAATCCCGTCTGCATAAAGCAAAAAAGCTGATTAAGACGGGTGTGCAGAAGTATAGTCAGAAATATGATGACAAGCTGTATTCCATTGCAGTGCTACCATTTCTTTCACGGCTGCTGCAGCTGGAAGCAGAACGATTGCAGGCACCAACGCTTGACACAAATTATCTGCAAGACACGAACGGGCAAAATCCGGCTTATCAACAAAACCCAAAGCAAGACGTAAAACTAAAACAAAGGAAAGGGAGATTGCAGATGGGACAAAATGGGTTATTAGGTACAACAACAGGGAAAGTCATAGCAGTGGCGGCATCATTACTCGTTATTGGAGGTGGAATTGCCGGTGTTTTAGCGATTACCAACAATAGCGCACAAAGAAATGAAAGTCAGGGAAATAGCAATCAAGAAAACAATTATCTGGGAAACAGCAATCAAAACTCGTCAGACGAGGCATTGGAAATGCTGAATGCGGAAATCAATGCCATGATTGAAGCGGAACAGCGAGCGGAAGAAGAACGAGAACAGCAGTTAGAGGAAGGATATCCGGAAGGGGTTTTTCCGCCAGCAAGATATATTTGCAGGGATCTTTTGGATGAGGAATCGGACATATATATAGATAAGTATGTACTTAGTTCATTTGATGTTTATGGAGATGGTGGATATAAATACGATGCAGATACAAAGACATATATTTTTAATAAAGACGATGCTAGTAAATATTCAGATGGAGCTGGGAGATTCAGTCATCATATTGAGGGATATTTAAATGATGAGGGCGAATTTGTAGTAACCTATTATGCACGATATGATAATGATATTTTGTATGAAACAGTCGGAACCATCACCGGAGAAATTTGGTTTGATAGGTATGAGGAGGAATATCCGGGGGTTGCAGATATTGTCTTGGACAATATTGAATGGGTTTATGTAACATATGAATAATATTAAGACCAGAGTTTCTTCTGGACACGTTTTTTCAAGACAAGATGACGATAAAATAATATCACAATAATGATTAAAGTGTGGTACAATAAAGGGAATAGCAAAGCAGGGCTATTCTCTTTTTGTTTTCTACTTCTGGACAATTTTTTTACAAATGACTAAGAATAAAATATTTGACCTTAATCAACTTACATTCTCTCAATGTTTCCGATAATTGTTTATAGATAAGCTCACTTGTAATTACATAATCAATAATAACTCCTTGACCGATTTTAAAATGTTTAATATTTTTCGGCAAATCATAGGCAATATTAATGTATTTTACAACGATTATACTAAGGTAACCTTATCGTTGCTAGATGCACCATTTAACAGAATAATGTTAAATTATATATTTCACCTCCGACAACACCAATTCATTAGTACCCATTATAATTGTTATTGTTTCACAATTTTTATATTAATTGTTTCACAATTTTTACTAGATAATGTTTCACGTGAAACATGATTAATCTATATATTGTAGATGGAATTTTATGTAAATGGATGTTTCACGTGAAACAAAGACTAAATTTAGCATCTTAAAACGATCTCCATGACTTCATTGATAATGTCCTCAAATTTCTTTGCACCGTCAATCACATAATCAGAAGTTGACAAATGATCTTTCACCATTTGAACATAAGCAATTCTTGCATATTTTAAATATGTATCCATCTCATTACGAATTTCATCTGCCGTAGCCTCTTTCATATCTCTAAGAACTCTTCGAGCCATTGCTATATCTAATGGTGTATCAATAAATATGCAGCAATCCAAATAGTCCTTAATCATTTTATGCTGGTATGCAAATGGATAATCCAACAGTAGATAGTCATTTTCTCCGCTGCGGATGATCCTTTCAATATCCGCTTTTAACGGAGATAAGTCCCATACATGAACATCTGCACCCTCTGATACCCATTTGGAAAAGTCTTCGACTTCCCCCTCAAATGAGTAGTCATCAAAGTAAAGTGATGCTGTTCTTGGTAGTCGATCTTTAACTGCATTTATAACTGTTGTTTTTCCGCCTGCCGACACAGCTCCGATCGCTATTATTTTCATAGTCCCCCCTTTAAATAAAAATTTATTCTAATACCACCAATATAAAACTTACTGTCGAATTCAACGCTGTTCTTTCAGTTTCTTCTTTATACTTTTTACTTTGCTAATATTTGCATTTGTTTCTTTCATAAATTTTTGCAGTTCCACTTTTACCCGTTCCGGGTCCATATACATATATTCTTCTACCGTCTTGGCAAAGGACTTTAATTCTTTGGTATATGCATTAGAAAAATAATTTAAAACTTCTTCCGTTTCTCTCATGATCTGATCGCTTACGATCACATGATCTTCTTGATCAACAACACTTACTTGTTCTAAAGCCGTCCGGTATTTTTCGGTTTTATCAGAAAGTTCATTTATTTTATTTCTGGTCTCTGAACAATCTTTTTCTATCTGCCGCTTTTTCTCAGTTTCTTCTTTTATACGATTCAGTACAGTATCATCACTATTATAGGCGGAAAGAAATTCACTCTTTTTTTCTTTTTCCTGTTCCAAAACTGCAATGAAACGCTCCTGCTCCCTGATCTTCTTTTTCTGTTCCTTAAGAAGATCTTCGGCTTCAGATAACTGCCCTGAATATGATCTATATTCTTCCTCCAAAAAATCTTTTACCGAATCTAATTCTTTGATCATAAATATATTCCTCTTTTCTTCTCACACTAAGGGTTCCTTCGCCGGTGTCCCCGCCTTCCTTGGAAATTTCTTCGGCGTCGGTTTCACTTTACGGATGACGCAGAGATTTCTATGATAGTCTGTGCAAGGCAAAGTAAAATCAAAAACTTTTTCTATCTTCCCTCCCAGAATATCAACTGCATGTTCCGCCTTTTCTTGTTCCCGTACAAGTTCTTCTGATTTATAGGCAACAAATACTCCACCCTTTTTTACATAAGGAAGACAATATTCCGAAAGTGTGGAAAGATTGGCTACCGCTCTGGAAACCACAATGTCAAATCTTTCCCTGCAGCATATAGCATCTAAAACGTCTGCGGTATCATCCAATTTTTTTGTATGATTTCCTTCTGCTCTCTTTGCAAAATCTTCCGCTCTCCCATGCAACGCTGTAATATCTGACAACCCTAATTTTTGAATCACTTCATTCAGAAAATGGATTCTCTTATTTAAAGAATCCAGCATTACGACAGCAAGCTGTGGATATACAATTTTTAATGGAATTGCCGGAAATCCCGCGCCGGTTCCGATATCCAATAATTTTATCCGCTGGTTTTCAACACACGCTGTATGTATGATATCAATTTCCTTTCCCTTCACCAATGCAAGGCTGTCCAAAAAATGTTTCTTTAATACCTCGTCATATTCTGTTATTGCCGTCAGGTTGACCTTTTCATTCCATTCGATCAACAACTCATAATACATCTGAAATTGCTCCAACTGCCGGTCGGTCAACTCTATAGAAAACTCACTGCAATATTTTTTTAACTCTTGCATAATATTTATCCCTCTATGATACTCTCTCCTATATAGTTATCTACTTTCTATTATACTAATAGTGGCTTAAATAAAAATAAAAATGCTGAATTTTTCGTATTTCCATTCATTTACTCTCATATACTCGTTTTTTATTATATAATCTATATTTTTCTCAATTTTTCAATATATTATCTTACTTGTTCCGTATGACCATTACCCTCTAATAAAATCTCATCCAACCTGTCCCTCCATGTATCATGTGCCGCCGTCTTTTTCTGATTATCAATAATCTTCTCCGCAAGCAATGGATGTTCCAATATCATTTTAATTTTATCTACCAAAGCATCAAGATGATCCAGTTGATAAAATACAATATTGTCCATATCTATAAATCGCTCTTTCAGATATTTCGATTCGTCTGTAAAACAAACTACACCATTCAACATCGCATTAAAAATTCTTTCATGCGCGCCGTCCTTAAACCATGGCTGCATATTCAAAACAATCTTACAATTTTTCATTTTCTCAATACATTCTTGCGGCGTTATTTCTCCATGTAATTTCACATTGTTTGGAAATCCACCGGCAATACCTTCCCAATTTTTCCCATAGATATGTAGGTCAATACCGGCATTGGCAATTTCCATAATTATCTTTTTCTGAAAATAATCTTTTACTGCGTAAAATGTATTCTCATATAATAATTCTAACAATTCTCTTTCCTGTTTCAAATCAAACTTTAAATTCTGATCTTTTAGAAATAAATCATAGATATCATCCAACGTCATCTTAGGATATTTAATCAGCAAATCGTACATCATCCGCTCTATATCTGTATTTAATGTTACGCTTTCTTTGTTATTGGCAAAATAAGCAACATCCATCCTACGTTCATGATAAGGAATCTCTTCTTTTGTCAACCGTACTCCTCCATGAGGAAGAAAAGAACATTTCTGCTTGGGATAATATTTGTGAATAAAATCGCAATGCTGCCGATCCACAACGACTGTTGTCATAGACCGTATTTGTAGATCAAATACCTGAGTAAACCATTGAGGAGGATCCACCAGAATATTATAAAGTTTCACCTGTTTTAGATCCCAGTAAAACTGATCATTTGCTAGTATATTAATTCCGACATTATTAAAAGTTATGACAATAGTATTCTCATCAATATCCTCGTCAATCGAAGATAATGCCTGCTTATAATCCTTATCGCATATATCCAACACAACACTATCTTCTATCTTCTGATTCATATTATTTAGAAAATAATTCAGTGTTGCTATTGGTCCTTTTATGAAAATAATCATAAATTAATCCTCTTATGCTTTTGCATCCAGATATACCAAAAGAACAGAGATATCCGCCGGACTGACGCCACTGATCCGGGACGCCTGTCCTACATTTAACGGACGAAACTCTTTTAGCTTCTGTCTTGCTTCCAAGCGAAGACTTTTAATGTCATCATAATCAATAGTTTCCGGAATCCGTCTGGTCTCCATCTTCTTAAATTGCTTTACCTGCTGCTGCTGCCGTTTGATATAACCGTCGTATTTGATATTAATATTGATCTGTTCGATGATATCCTCTAAAACCAAACCTCTTTTTTCTCTACTCTGGAATTTTATCTTTTGATAAAATTCTTCCCGGCCTGAGTCAATTTCCGCAAGCATCTCATACGAAAGCTCCGGCCTACAGATCAACTCCGCCATAGAGGTACTTTTCTTGACCGCGGCGCTTTCATGCCGCATCAAAAATTGCTGGATCTCCTGATTGGCGCCCACCATCGTAGAAAACATTCTTTCCACTTCCTGCGCAATCAACTCTTCTTTCTTACAGGTCATATCATAGACTTCTTTGCTGATCAAACCCACCTGATAACCATATTTCCGAAGACGAAGGTCCGCATTGTCCTGTCTAAGCAACAGACGATACTCCGCTCGGGAAGTCATCATACGATAAGGTTCCCTGTTATCCTTTGTCACTAGATCATCAATCAGCACACCTATATACGCTTCCGAACGATCTAGGATAAGCGGTTCCTTTCCCCGGATCTGAAGCGTCGCATTAATCCCGGCAATCAATCCCTGTGCTGCCGCCTCCTCATAACCACTGCTGCCATTAAACTGTCCTGCGCAATACAGACCCTTAATTTTTTTAAGTTCCAAAGACGGCAGAAGCTGTTTGGAACAAAGACAGTCATACTCGATAGCATAAGCATTTCTTACGATCTTACAATGTTCCAGTCCCGGAACCGTGCGGTACATCGCAAGCTGAACATCTTCCGGCAGGGAGGATGACATACCGCCTACATACATTTCATTAGTATGGATCCCTTCCGGTTCAATAAATACCTGATGACGCTCCTTCTCCGCAAATTTCACAACTTTATCTTCAATGGAAGGACAATATCTGGGACCTGTCCCTTCAATCACTCCGGCATAGATTGGTGAACGATCAAGATTCCCGCGGATAATCTCATGGGTCTTTTCATTTGTATAAGTCAACCAACAACTTACCTGATCGATCTGAATATCATCCGGATTCGTAGAAAAAGAAAAGGGTACGATCCTTTCATCACCGGACTGTTCTTCCATCTTACTGTAATCTATACTTCTCCCATCCATTCTTGCAGGCGTTCCGGTCTTAAATCTTCTGAGTTTTACTCCATAGCTTTCCAATGATTCTGTCAAATGGGTCGCCGCCTGCAGACCGTTTGGTCCCGTATAAGTAATCGCTTCCCCACAGAGGCATCTTGCATTCAAATAAGTACCGCTGCAGATGATCACTGCCTTACACTCATAAACTGCACCAGTATAAGTTCGAATTCCTACAATTTTTTTGATATCTGTCATATCAAGATCTGTTTTATCAGTACCATTATCATGCTGTCCACTTTGCAACTCCTCACACAAAATCTCACAGACCTCACCCTGCTTGATTGTCAGATGCTCCTGCTGTTCCAAAACTTTTCTCATGCAGCGGCTATAATCCGCCTTATCCGCCTGAGCGCGCAGGGAATGAACTGCTGGACCTTTGGACTGATTCAACATCTTTGACTGAATAAATGTCTTATCAATATTTTTTCCCATTTCACCACCAAGGGCATCCAGCTCTCTCACCAGATGCCCCTTAGATGAACCACCGATATTAGGATTGCATGGCATTAATGCAATCGAATCAATACTAACAGTAAAAATCACCGTCTCCATACCCATACGGGCACAAGCAAGCGCCGCTTCACATCCGGCATGACCGGCTCCGATCACACAGACATCTACTTGTTCCCGTATTGTATTTTTTGTCGTTATTTCACCAGAAATCATTTTTCTATTGCCCCATTTTAAAAATGACAAATATATTATATAAACATTTTTACTCTACAAAAAATGTCCGACCCAGTCTTCTCGGCGGTGTGGCAGGATACTCTCCTTCAATATAACCAAGCGCAAGATGTCCGACTCCTTCAAATTCACCCTCGATACCAAGAGACTGGGCAAATTCCTTCCACTCCGGCAGTTCAAATTCTTCCTTTGCCCTGTGAATCCAGCAGGAGCCAAGTCCCAGCTCATGAGCCGCCAGCATCATATTACCAAGAGCAAGACTGCCATCATATACATATGTAGGACGTTCCTTCAAAGCAAGAACTACCAGAATTACAGGTGCGCCATAAAACGGATCGAAGTCCCCTTCTTTTCCCATAAATTTTGCGTTGATCTTTTGCAATTCATCGCGCTTTTCCTTATTAGTCACTGCAATGATAATCGGAACCTGTACATTCATACCACTTGCCGCGTAAGTACCCGCTTCCATGATCTGCTCAATCAATTTCTTAGGAACCATATCTTTTTTAAAAGAACGAATACTTCTTCGTGACTTCATTTTTTCCAATACATCACTCATCTTCTGATTTCCCTCCTGATATATTTCAATAAATGAAACCTTCCAATTTTTCTGCATACATTATATATCTTTCAAAGAAGGTTTTGCAAGCTTCCATTATCCTTTTACCTATTTTTTACCTGCTTCATAAGCTGTGCTGCCATGGTATCTTGCGTCATCATCATAATATTCGGGTCCTCTGAATCTTGCATCGTCATTATAATAATCGTCGCCTGCCACATTATTTTGTGTTCCTGCTCCATACTGCGCTGTATTATACTGCGTTCCTGCTCCATATTGCATTGTATTGCTTTGCATACCCACATTATATTGCGCGGCATTGTTATTCGGCATGCTGTTTCCATAATTATTATAATTATCATTCGTCACTTCAACATATTGTCTTTTCCTCACAATGATGTAATGTCTAATAGCAGTAACAATACCCCCAATAACAACCAAACACCAGATACCGGAACCTATTGCCATAGGCATCATACTGGATTTCACATTAACATCCGTAGTAGGATTAATGAACGACATAATTGCTACTAATAATATAGGAGCGCATGTAAATAACATAGGCACTAATATTACCAAAATAATAATCATTTTCACTAATGCAGATACTTTATCTTCCGTAGGAGAAGAAACAAAATTCTTATTTCCATTCTTATCATAATACATATATTGTTTTGTAATATTTGTACCGCTCTGATATACCTGTCCACTTTGATATATCTGACTATTTCCATAATTTGGATCATTTTGAAATGTCGTATTGCTCTGATAAGAAGCGCCCATACCACTTTGATACGCTGTACCATTTCCATATCCCATCGTGCCGGGAACTGTATTAGAAGATCCCTCCATCGGAACCTCCTGATAATCCCTTCTGCTTATGATAAATGAATTGATTACACCAACGACAAAGATAAGAA
This sequence comes from Lachnospiraceae bacterium, assembly GCA_029062895.1. GTDB lineage: Bacteria > Bacillota > Clostridia > Lachnospirales > Lachnospiraceae > NK4A136. The sequence goes on along the minus strand of JAIDPF010000013.1, from coordinate 4,346 downwards.
CAAACGCATTCCATACAACACCAAAAAAAAGTATTGATAACGCATCATCATTATCATTGCGTCCCATCATATACGTCAGGGATTCTTCAAATGTATATTCAAATGCTTTTCCTACGGAAATATTATTCCGCAGAAAATTATCCTGAAGATCTTCTCCAAATCTATCTACTTTAGATTCCGTAAGGATCGGATCCGTATCATCTCCCTGAATCCCTTCCCAGAACCAATCCACAAAATCCAATTCTTCCGCATTTTCCGGCTCGGTATAAACGATCAGAAAATGCTGTTCATCATCAAAAGTATTAAGATACTCAGAATAAGCATAATCCCAGAATTCATCATAATGCCAAATCCATTCATCATAATACACCGTCTTTATATAAGGTGAAATTCCCGTTGTATCTTCAAACTCCTGTAAAACCTTTTCCAACGATTCCTTATCATCAATTACCCCGATCGTATCCATAATATGTACATCCGTTGGTTCATAAACAGGACTCAGAGGTTTAGGCGGCCTAAGAGAAGATAAAGGATATACCAAAGTAAAAATACCAACTAATATAAAAGGAATTAAAGGTAATATACTAACAATCAACGAAAAAATACCCATTTTTTTAGGCATTTCGCTGCCGTAAAGATACCTTTCCCTACCATGCCTATCATAATATCTAAATCTTCTTGAATTCCGAAAAGGTCTGTTGGAATAATGTGGTCCATTGCTTCCGCCTCTTCCACCACTGCTATGATGACCACCACCGCTGTGATGACCTCCGCTATGGCTTCCGCCGCCTGATCTATGTGCCATATTAAAATTCTCCTCTATATATAAATTTTGAAGACACAATTACTTCTTTCCATCTTCATATGCCGTGCTGCCACGGTATCTTGCATCATCATCATAATATTCTGGACTTCTGAATCTTGCTTCATCATTATAATAATTGGCATCTGCCGCATTATACTGTGACGCATTATTATTCTGATAAGGAACTCCCGTACCACTTTGATACGCCGTACCATTTTGAAAAGTTGTTCCATTTTGGTATGCTGTGTTATTTCCTCCCATAGTACCGGGAACTGTATTTGTAAAACCCTCTATCGGAACCTCCTGATATTCCCTTTTTCCTATTATATATGATTTGATCACCGTGCTGATAGCGAAAATAATAAATGTATTCCATACAATAACAAAAAGAATCGTTGCTACCGCATCACCATTATTATTCTTCTTCATCACATATGTCAAAGAATTTTTAAATGTTTTTTCAAATGCTTCCCCTACAGAATAACTATCCCGCAGCAAATTGTCATGAAGGTCTTCAGTAAATCTTTCCATGTTAGCTTCTGTAAGGATCTTATCAGTATCATCTCCCTGAATCCCTTCCCACGACCAATCCACAAAGTCCAAATCTGTTGTAATTTCCGGCTCCGAATAAACAATCAGAAAATGCTGTTCATCTGAAAATAAATTATTATATATTTCATAAGCATACTCCCAGAGTTCATCATAATACTCCCAATCCTCATCAAATACCGTTATTACATAAGGTGAAATTCCTGTCTCATCTTCAAATTCCCGTAATATTTCTTCCAAAGAATCACTATTATCAATCATCACACAGGCTCTATCCATAGTATGTACATCTGTTGGCTCATAATCCGGTTTTAGAGGTTTCGTCGGCATAAAAACAAGAAAAACGCAAATCACAGAGTAAATACTACCCAGAATAAATGGAATAAAAAATATTAAACTAAAAATAAGTGAAAAAAGACTTGTTTTAGTTGGCATTTGACTGCCATAAAGATATCTTTCCCTGCCACGCCTGTCATAATATCTAAATCTTCTTGCATTCGGAAAAGGTTTATTAGAATAACGGGCTGCATTACCTCCGCCACTCCCTCCATGACTGCTGCTATGATGTCCACCACTATGATGTCCACCACTATGGCTTCCGCCGCCTGATCTGTGCGCCATTTTAAAATCCTCCTCTATATATAAATCTTTGAAACAATTTACTACTTCTTTCCGGCTTCATATTCCGTACTGCCATGATACCCTGCATCATCATAGTACTCAGCACCATTGAATCTTGCTTCGTTATTATAAAAATCATCGTTCGTCGTACTCGCTGCGTTATTTTCATATCCCATTACGCTTGTCGCATTATTCTCATATCCATTTCCGTATCCCATTGCGCCTGTCACATTACTTCCATATCCCATCGTGCCGGGAAAAGTACTATTTATAGAACCGATCATGGGAACTTCCTGATAGTCCATTTTACCCATTATATATTCTTTGATCACACTGACGAGAAAGAATAATAAACCCAAAAACAATATTAAAAAAATTATTGTTGTTACTATTGCACTTGACAGATATTTGTATTCCATCATATACGTCAAGGAATTTTCAAATGCCCTTTCAAATGCCTTTCCTACAGAATTTTCTCCATTCTGAAAATTTTCAAAAAAGTCTACTCCAAACCTATTCATATGTTCTTCTGTAAGAATCTGTTTAGCCTCATCTCCATAAAACAAATCCCATTGCCAACTTTTTCCCGTTTCCGTTTCGGAATAAGCGATCAGAAAATGCTGTTCATCCGAAAATTTAATATGATATGTATAATAAACATACTCCCAAAATTCATCAAATTTCCCCTGCCATTCCGAATAATACACCGTCATGATATAAGGTGAAATTCCGGTGGTATCCTCAAATTGCTGTAGTATATCTTCCATATGGTTTTCGTCTTCAAATATGCCGAGTTCGTCACTAATATGTACATCCGTCGTTTCATAGACCGGATCCAAAGGTTTTGGCAGTATATAAACATAAATATTTTCTTTGAATTCTAAATAAACCATAAGAAAAAAAGGCAGTATTAAAGCCAAATTCAAAATTAACTTGCTAAAACTTATCCTTGGTGGAAAGCAATCACAATATACATACCTTTCTATACCATTCTTATCATAATATCTAAATCTTCTTGCATTTAGAAAAGGTTTTCTAGAATAACGTGTTATGCTGTTTCCACTTCCGCTCATTCTGTGGCTGCTATGATGACTGCTGCTTCTGTGGCTGCTATAATGACCTCCACTGCTATGATGACCACTGCTATGGCTTCCGCCGCCTGATCTATGAGCCATTTGTTTCTCCTCCATTTTTGTTTCTGCAGCTAATAAACTGTGTCGTTAATTTATACAATATATTCTTTTATTGCCGCCGTAATCGCATCTGCTGCTTTTAAATGAGCATAATATCCCGGATGCATCCTGGAACCTACCGTATTTTCATCCGTATTAGGAAGAGTAATAAAATCAATCTTCTCATCGCCGCTTTCTTTCCGGTAAAGATCGATTCCTTCCTGAATCACCGGCGCCATAGCGTCCCCAAGAATTCCGAAACACCAGCAGATACGCGCTTTAGGATTATTCTTCCTGAGAGTTTTCAAAAAATTTGTTACAGCATCCCTGACTTTAATGATATCTTCCCTGACATAATTTTCTCCTTCCATATGCAGCTTATAAACTTTTCCCGTATCAGGATCTTTAAAAGCTTCATTATGAAAAGCGCCGTCATCATTGGTTCCGAGATTTACACAGATAAAATCCGGCTGCCACGATGCAAAATCATTCTTCTCTAAAAATCCGAGTTTTTTAAATTCATCGCCCATTGCCAGACCACAGATTTCTTCATAATAAGGAGGAAGGGCACTGGAAGGATTATTGTCCCAGGAAGCATAAACGCCCCATCCGCTTTGTGAAAGTACCCTGTAATCCGCATTCATTTTTTTTGCTACCAGATAAGGATAGGAAAACGGATGGCAAAAGAACATGGAGATCCAGTCCTCGTCAGGACCTGTTCCAATCGTTCCTTCACCGGATGTAATGCTGTCCCCGATAAATTCCATCTTTAAAGGACGATCCTCTACCGGAAGAATCTCCCCATCCAGCTTTACAGCATAAACATTAATACAATGCTCCGGATCGCAGCTCATCGCCTGTACATCCTTAATAATACGGACATTTGTCACTTTTTCCGGATTTCTCATACGAAATACGGGAATCCACTCTTTTTCCTTCTTTAACATCTGCCTCGCAATAAAAGAACCGTTGATCATAATGGAAATCCAATTTTCATAATCTACATAGCAGCTTTCTATCTCTATATATAACTCGCTGCATTTTACATTCAGTTCTATGGCACTGCCGGTCCATATCAGTTTCACAGGATCACGATCCTGTATCGTTCTGCCATGCACCTTAATATCTTCATTATCTTTTAAAGTAACAGTATGTAGTTCCATAACCATTCCACCCTTTCTTATTTTGTTATCACATCA
>JAIDPF010000012.1 GCA_029062895.1 Lachnospiraceae bacterium | reverse complement strand
ATATTTTATAAAAAATGGAAATAAAATATAATGAAATATAAAAATTATGGAAAATTAAATATTGTGCTTCATAAAATATTAAAAATTTTAAGGACGAACAAAAGGTGAGGGAGAGGAAAATGAAAAGCATAATATGTCCGGCATGTGGAAGCGTAAAAGTGACTTTATTAGAAAATGGAAAAGGCATTTGTCTGGCGTGTGATACTTTATTCAGTATGAACGATTATTCTGAGGAATTTGAAAAGACAGCATCACATATAGATAAAAAAACAGACGAGATCATACAAAAAATAGACAATATCCAAAACCGCAGTCACAACGAACAAGAGGAGTATAAAAGATTATTAGAAAAAGCGCAGTCTTATGTAGAACTGGGTGATAAATCCAAAGCAATCGAATGTGCGAAAAGCGCGACGGAACTTATTCCGGAAAAAGCTGCCGGATATATAGAGTTGTATCGTATCTGGACAAACGAGTACAGTTCGACGGACAACTATAAGATTTTTCTGAATACGGAAGAATCTGAGCAAGCAGATGAGGTGGCAGATGCCGTCAAAAAGGCATTGAAATGTTCTGACTGCGACCCTGATTTTAGTGATAAAGTGGTGGATTTTCAGAAGAGATGCACCGAATATGCATTATCTAAAATTGAAAAAGATAGTACAAGGACGAATAAAAATATTGAAGACGATATCATAAAAAATAAGGAGGGCAAGAAGTCCTCTCTAGATGCCAAGAAGGAGAAAATAAGAGAACTAAAAAAGAAAAACTGGATCACAAGGATCGCAGTAGCGGTAATTGCCTTGATCCTATTTGTTGTAAGTATAATACTAGGAGGAGGTGAACCGTCTGAGAGTTTAATGGCATTTGCTGTAGTTTTTACAGCAATTTTTCTCTGGATCTACGTTGGTGTTTTGATATGGAAAAAAATCAGAGGTTTTGGGGGCGCATTGGTAGGCTTCTTTGGCGGAATCGTGGCGATGACGCCTATAGCGTGGATCAATGACCATATAGAAAAGTTTGAATCAGCGGAAGTTGTGGCAATAATGGAAATTATATTGCTGTTATTATTTTCAATCATAATAATAAGAAAATTAAATAAGAAAAGAAAAGAAGAAATCAAAGAAATTCGTGTGGATTCTGAAGAAGACATCAGGAATATGGAACTAAGATACGGAAGAAACAAGAGTATGTATGAAGAGAGATTAAGAGGGCTTGAAGAAGAGCGAAAATTATATAACGAGATTCTTAACGATGCGCAGATGGATGATTCCGGTAAAAAACTGCTAACCTATTATATCAATAAGTTGTATAGAATCTGAAGTTTTTGATATTTTATTTTTAGCACAATTGTGCCTGTGGAGTAGATGCGCAGGATACGGAAAGGCATGGTTATTAATATGATACACTTTGCACCTTCGATTTTATCGGCGGACTTTACACAGCTGCAGAAAGAGATCGACGATGTCCAAAGAGGCGGTGCGGATTACCTGCATTTTGATGTGATGGATGGGATGTTTGTACCATCGATTTCTTTTGGCATGCCGGTTTTAAAATGTGTAGCAGAGAAGACAGAACTGTTTTTGGACGTACATTTGATGATCGTTGAGCCGGAGCGTTACGTGGAGGAATTTGTTAAAAGCGGTGCGGATCTGGTAACAGTTCATCTGGAAACGTTAAAGGAGCCGGAAAAAGTAATAAAACAGATTCATGATCTGGGAGCTAAGGCAGGACTGGCGATCAATCCGGAGACACCTGCGGAACAGATTCGTCCGTATCTTCCGATGATCGATATGGCGCTTGTCATGAGCGTTCATCCGGGCTTTGGCGGGCAGGCGTATATCCCTTCTTCGGATGAGAAGATCGCGCAGATTGCTTCATGGATCCGGGAGGATAGGCTTTCCGTTGATCTTGAGATTGACGGCGGTATTAAGCTGGAGAATGTAGAGCGTGTTGCAGCATTGGGGGCAAATGTGATTGTAGCGGGATCCGCCGTATTCCGTGGAGACGCGGCAGACAATACCCGGCGTTTCCTTGAAAAGATCAATCTTCATCTCTGAAATATAAATTTGCGCAATTTACTTTTGAGACTTGATATGATATACTATCATAGGTGTTGGGGCTCTTTTTTGGAGGAGCTTTTACTACGAATAAGACCTAGGCGTTGGCTTAAAAATACTTGCCATATCAAACATGAAGGAGATCAAAGAATGGAACTACAAAAACTTAGTTCAAACGTCAACAAAAGAGCTAGTCAGTCGATCCGAAGAATCATCTTTGGGTTATGTTTAGTAGCCGGAATAGCGGTGCTTGCTATTATTATTACATATACAGTTAAAAATAATAGTAAACAGGTGCAGTTATATAGTTCGCAAATAGATAATACAATGTCAGAAAAAATTGCATTTATCAATACTGTTGCGACAGGAGCATCTTCTGGCATAACAGATTTAGATTATTATTCGTATGTAGACGCAATGGTGGAACAGTATGATGATGTGTCAGCAGTATATGTCTGCGTAAAACAGGACGGTGTGATCTATCAGGATGGAATCATGACCTATATGTCAGGTGGGTGGCTGCCGCCTGATGACTTTGTAGTGTCTGAGCGGTCATGGTACGTAGGCGCGGTAGAAACTGATGGCGTGTATGTGGCGGAGCCATACATAGATGAACAATCCGGAGATATCTGCATCACGATTTCAAAAGCGATTTATAATGGGAATACCCTCATTGGCGTAGCAGGATTGGATATGTATATGGATGATCTGGTTACACTGATTGAAAGTTCTTACAACGGTGGGGATTATGTATTTTTAGTATCCAATGAAGGGACTATTTTGACACATCCGAATGAAGAGATTGCACTGAGTACTGAAAAAAGCACGACAGTATCAGATGCTTTGGGCGGAAAATATCAAAGCGTGTGTGAAGAAAATTTAGCAACAAAACTAATTTTGGATTATAACGGCGAATTAAAATTCGCGATCAGTAACGTTGCGGAAACCACAGGCTGGAATGTGATCGCTGTGATCTCCCTTACGTGGGTTCTCTTAGTGATTGCTATCATTATTGTACTGACGGTTGTATTTGGTTTTGTGATTGAGAGAATGGCAAAATTGCAGTTGACCAATGGAATCAACCCGATGTTTTCACCGCTTGAAGAACTGGCGGCAAATGTGAGCAAAATATCAGAAGGTAAATTGGATTACATTTTTCAGGTAGATGAACAGTCGAAGGAAGTAAATGCGCTGTCCGTAGCGCTTAATGATACCATGAAGGGACTGCGGCATTATATTTCAGAGATTACTAATACAGTGACTTCCATTTCGGAGAAGAATCTGAATTTTAGTATTGACGGGGAGTACGCGGGAGACTATGAAAAAATAGAAACTGCGTTGATCAGTATTGTGAATGTGCTGAATGAAAGCTTTGCGGAGATCAATGAGCAGGCGGCAACAGTACTCCGATATTCGGAAAATCTGTCAGACACGAGTGAAAGCGTTGCGAATGTGGCGACGCTGCAAAGCGAGGCTGTTATTAATGCTTCCAATGAAATGAAGAAGTTGACAGACAATATGGAGCAAATTGCCGAACTTGCGGTTTCTATCAAAACAAATACGGATGATGTAAGCGAGCGTCTGGCGGTTGGAAATTCGGAAATGAATGAACTGGTTGTGGCAATAGACGAGATCGCAGGCTGCTATAATGAAATTGCGGAATTTGTTACAGAAATCAATGCAATTGCAGACCAGACCAATCTCCTTGCGTTAAATGCGTCAATCGAAGCTGCAAGAGCAGGGGAAGCAGGCAAGGGATTTGCGGTAGTTGCCGATGAAATAGGTACGCTTTCCGCCAGCAGTTCACGGGCAAGCGCGAGAATTCAGGATGTGATCGCACATTCCCAGATATCTGTTGAAAAAGGAAAAGAACTTGTTGCGAGAACAGATAAAACCATTTCCGACAGTGCAGATTTCTCAGCGAATAATACACAGATCGTTGACAAGATAGTACATTTTGTTGATACACAGAAAAATTCCGCGGATGAAATTTCCGCCAATATTAAAAAGATCAGTGAAATGGTAGAGGATAATGCCGCAAGCGCCGAAGAAAATTCCGCAATTTCTTCAGAATTAGGTGACTGCGCGCAAACGCTGATGAATACCATTGCGCAATTCCAGCTAAAAAAATAATGACTGCTAGAATGGAATGGAAATAATGCAGATATCTTCATAAGGATTTATGGGAAATTGATATGTATTTCAGAAAGCTCCTGACTGCGGTTAGGAGCTTTTGATAGAACCGTATAAAACTTTAGCATAGTTTTCAATGGAAGATGGACAGGAGAAAAGCAGCGCTTTTCATTTTTATTTGAGCCGCCAAAGGCGGCATGGGGGATTAAAATGAATAAAAATAAATATGGATATAGATGTAGATTATTGTCATGGGCTGTGTTGTGCAGTCTGCTGCTTGGCGCATGTAGGCAGGAAACGGAACCGCCGCAGGAAGATGTGGCGGCACTCTCTGAAACCGCGGAAGAAAATATAGAAACAGATGAAGCGACAGAAGCGGAAACAATCGTCGCCGCGCCTGATGAAGCAGTAACCATGCCGGATTTATCCGGTGCCAGAAATGCCGAAGAAGCGCTGGAACTGCTGATAGAAGATAAAGGTTTTCGGGAATGCGTGCGCTATGGGATTGGCATTGAAGAAGGGGATTCTCCGGAAGTAGTCTGGCAAAAACTGCAAAGCTGCGAGAGTATTGTGTTGAAAGAAGCCGCATATGGCAATGCGATTTGTTCCTTGGATTCCTTGGATCTTCTTCCTAATTTAAAACAGCTTGTTATCGATATCGATCCATGGGATGATTCCGTGATTACGGATTTTACTCCCATTGCACAGCTATCCCAACTGGAAAACCTTTATATCAGCTATGATAAGGACGAGCAGATCGAACTTTCCTTTCTGGGTGAGATGCCCACAATAACAGATCTATACCTGACACGAAGTACAATAGTAGACTTTTCGTTTTTGGAAAACATGCCGCAGCTGCAGCGATTGTCTCTGTATGAAACTCCTATAGAGGACTTGGCAGTATTGGAGAAGCTTCCGGAACTGGTTGAACTGTCGCTTGCCGGTAATGAGAATGCTGAAAACATTGAGGCGGTGGGTACGCTCACCAAAATGCAGGATTTGGGATTACAGTATTGCGGTATTGAGGATATTAGCTTTTTAAGCAGTTTAACGGAACTCCGGGGTGTGAACCTGAACGGCAATTCCGTTACGGATATTACCCCGCTTGCAGGTTTGGTCAAATTGGAGGGGCTGGGATTGGCCGAAAACAACATCAGCGATATTTCTGTGCTTAAAAATCTGAATAATCTGTTTGATTTGGCATTGGATGGAAATGAGATTCGGGATATTTCTGCCCTTGCACAGCTTTCGCATCTTAATCAGGTGGGACTTTCGGATAATCTGATTGAAGACCTGACGCCGCTTGCGGGAAAGGAAGAATTGATGTATGCGGCAGTGTTCGGTAATCCGCTCAAAAGCATAGAGCCGGTCTGGGATGTTCCGAGACTTTTGTGTACAAATAGGGGGACATCGGACGAGGAAAAGACATTTATCACAGACTGGCTTGCAGAGCATTATCCCGAGGTGGAAGAGTTTGCATGTGTTGATTTTATCCAGGGAGACTTAAATAATGACGGGCTGCAGGATATTGCTTTCGTGGTGAGCAGCGATGCTTTTCAACCTGAAAATTCTGATCTGGCGGCTGACCGCCGTATGTTTATTTTATTACAGCAAAAGGACGGTTCATGGGAGGAACAGGCGGGCACGCCGCATATCATGAGCGCCCAGAGCGGAGGAATGAGGGGAGACCCTTATTATGGCGCTTTTATGCAGTCCGGTTATCTGGTGATACAGGAGGGATGGGGAAGCCGTGACGGCAGAGTACAGACAGTATTCTATGAATACCAAAACGGAAGTCTGAGTACGGTAAAACAGATTAGTGTAGGTGACGATAATTTTGCGGATGGTTATGATGTGCGAGTCACAAACGTGCGGGACAACACATGGCAGGAGTATGCCATTGCCATGGACGGATACCGCATGGTCCGTGTAGATTTGGCGGATTCAGAGCATTTGACACACAAGGGGTTTCCGAGAATCAGCCTGTATGATATGTCCTATTATATCATTGATGATAAAGTGGAATCACAAATCACTTCTTCGGAAGCGCTTGATCGTGTTCTTGAAGTGGCAGTAGAGGATGCAGCTTCGGCAGTTAAGGAAGATCTGCCTTATGCAACATGGCAGAAGGAAGGGTATGAGCTTTTGCTGGGCGTGACGCTGCCGGATTATTATTATGTGATATCTGAAACACAAAGTGAGGCAGACGAAGAGGGGACAGAAGACGGGGAAAGATACCTTCGTTATGAGGGGGTGACATGGGAGGACGGAAGACTTTACCATAGGATCAATCTCATAACGGTATGTCAGGGCAGCTACGGAACGTGGCATAAAAAAAGTGAATTCCTGCTAGATGATGATACGGGAGAAATAAGAGAGAAATAAAAGCTGATGCTGAAAAATTCATCATTTTACATTTGAGCCTTGATATTAAGGCTCTTTTTTTTAAGGAGCTTTTACTATGGAAAAGACTTAATAAGAAAAGAAAACACAAGTCAAATAAAAGGTAATGATGTTTGAGCCGGGATATCTTAATTATCTGGCGAATGAATATACAGATTTATTTGCATCTAAGGAGGAATTGTATAGGATCGTCTTTGGAAATTATTTTGTATGGGACATTTTTTCATTTATGAACATCTATTGTATGAAAGATGAAATTGGAAGCTTCTGTTTCACAAATTAGTGCATGAAGGGAGGAAATGGTTATAAACGATATAAATAATGAAATCCTTATTCAAAAAGCTAAAATGGGAAATCCTGATGCATTTACAGAACTGATGAACTCGCAGATGCAAAATATGTACCGTACAGCAAAGGCAATTTTAATGAATGATGAAGATGCGGCAGATGCCATTCAGGATACATTGCTGATTTGCTGGAAAAAAATAAACGAACTAAAAGTAGATCGGTATTTTAAAACATGGATGACAAAAATTCTAATCAATAATTGCTATGGCATTATCAGGCGTAACAGGCGGATTACATATACAGATGAATTGCCTGAAAAGGTGATTGAAGACAATGCCAGTAATATTGAATGGCGAGAGACATTGTCAGCGATTGATGAAAAATACCGTGTTGTGCTTATTTTGTTTTATTCCGAAGGTTTTCGCACAAAAGAAATAGCAAAGATATTGGGAATTACGGACAGCGCGGTACGGACAAGGCTTTCCAGAGGACGGGAACAATTAAGAGAATACTATAACACACAATAGATGTGGACATTTAAGGAGGTAGAGCTGATGTGTAATAGAAATGAAGAAATTTTATATCAGGATTTGGAGATTCCTGAAATTGTATATGAAAAAGCAAATGCAGCTTTTTCACAGATACATATGGAGGAAGAAAAAAAACAGAATCTTGCAAAAAAAGGAAAACTTCGACCAATATTCCGTATTCCAAAAGCTGCTGCTGTTGCCATTATCTGCTGCTGCATATTTGGAACTACCGTTGCGGCGATGGGGATCATCAGCTTATATCGGCAGCGTATGGAAAATATGGGAGAACAGGAAATAGAGATTTTGTATCAGTTGGCAAATGCTGGTGAGGCGACCAGTCTGAATCGTCCATTTACCGCAGAGGAAGGAGTACGTTATCAGGCTCTGGCAGAGGAATATGAAAAGAGCGGTCGGTTTCCAGAAGAAACTTTAACTATCATTGCAGACGCAGAGGATTACAGTGGGCAGGGTGTGGCAGTTGCGGCGGATACAAGAACAATTTATCTTCCCCAAGAACCACTGAGTGATGAGGAACTTTTGGAGATTATTGATTTCAATCACAAAATGACATACAGCATCTATAAAAAGAATCAGGAGTGGATTCTTGCACAGGGAGATTGGGAAAGCCGTATGGCAGCGATGACGGATTCGGAAGTTGACAGGATTTATCTGGCTTACTGTGCGTCAAATTTAGAAACCGGCGGAGGATTTAGCAGAGAGTTTAGTCAAGCGGAAAGCCAAAGATACGAAAAACTGAATGAACAGTATGAAAACGAGGGTATCTATCCGGAGATTGAATTAAACATTATAAAGACGGTGGACGAATATACAGGGAATGGTATTGCGTTTTGCGAAGAAAACAGCGAATTTTGCATTCCTGATGTGACGTTATCCGATTTTGAATTTTTGCAGATCATAGATTTTGAACATAAAATTGATTATTGCTTTGACAGAATAAATTATGAAATAATGATGGGACTCCGAGAAGGTTATCCGGAGGCGGAGTGATAGGAAAGCAGTACTTTTTGCATGGATATTCATGCAATAAAATACATTTAGAAGGAGAAAATGACTATGCTGACAAGTAGTTTAAAAAGAAGGTATTCTTTACTGATGGCATTTTTGTTATTGACGATAACACTAATCGGATGCAACTGGCAGGCAGATAATGAAGAACAAAGTTTTTTGGAAACAGCAGATGAGAATTTAGCAGTGAATTATGATGAAGTGATTACAGAAAGTAAAGAAAATACAGCAGATGGTCCTTATGGTGATACATCTGATGAATATGCTGGCGAAACAATAACACAGCTCATAGAGGGGGCTGACGGGAGAAAAATATCCATTGATGCGCAGGTTTATACAGAGGGCATTGATCAGGTGAGCTGTTATAAGTATGTGCCGGAGTCTTTTACCGAGGAAATGCGGAATGCTTTGCTGAAAGAGATGCATCCTGCAGAAACATGGGATGTTATAGAAGCCGCCATATACAGTCCCGAAAAAGATGCATGGGAATTTGTGACACCGATAGGGGGATCTTGGATATATCAGATTACCCATTCTGAGTTACCAAAGGAAGATATTTTAAACCATGAGAACATTAACGCCAATATCTCCTCCGACATAAAACAGATATTTCCGGTGACTGACCGCGATTACGATGGCATTGCAGTAGAAGATGAAATGCTTATGGAAATGATAAACACAATCCCTGTGGAACTGGAAACATTAGGGCTGCTTGATATCAGCTCTATAGATAAAGACAGCGAATATGTCTGCAGCTTTATCCATATCTGTGAAGCACAGGATGGACAGGTTTATGCAAAGGCGGTATTCAAAAAAATGCTGGATGGGATACCTGTAACGGCATGGCATGATTTCAGTACGGCAACAGGAAAGGAAAGCCCATTTCCGGCAAAAATCTGGGGAAGCCTTTTTTCAGAGGAAAAACTTGGACTGGATCATCCCATTTTATCGGCAAGCGAAGCCGTAGCAGTCATGCAGGAGCAGATTGACCAGATTCCAATACAGGAAGAACCACTGGTCATTACCAAAATCAGTCTGGAGTACCTGACAGTTATTTCTTCTGATGGAGATTTGCTGATTGTGCCGGTTTGGAGATTTTGGGCGGGCGAAGACGAGAAGGAGCGAAGTTTGAGGAGTGAGGAGGTGATTGCTGTCAATGCTATAAACGGAGAGTTAATTTGGGAAAAACGGGAATCTTTTGTGGAATAGTGCTTAGATTCTAGATGATATATTCGATTGAGGAAGCGGTGGAATATTCCAACATGTAAAACGCAGAGAATTTGAACTTTTTCTGAGTCGCACATTGGAAATATAGTAAGCCAATGATTTACTTTTGGACCTTGATATTAAGGCTCTTTTTAAAAGGAGTTTTTACTATGGGAAAAGACTTAAAAGGAAAGAAAACACAAGTCAAAAACAGCACATTTCAAAGGAGATTAAGATAAAATGAAACTAGGCATAGTTGCTTGCGGGGCTGTTTCATGAAAATCCACGTATCTCTATAAAGTGGTTTAAAGGCTGATAAATACTGGAGTTGAGAGCGATTTAGTTTCCATGTAAGTCTTTATATCTTCATAAGGGTTTATGGAGAATTGGTACGTAATTGGTACGTAGATATGTTATTTTATAACAGGAAAGTAGAAACTATCGGTTGAGCCTTAATACCGGTTAGAAAAGGTCGAGTCATTTAGAAATAAATGGCTTGACCTTTTGAAATTATATTATATATGTCACGGTAGTATCTTAAAATGTTCCCAGATAGCCTGCAAAATCGATGGTTTCACAGCACAAAATATTGCTTGCTACACCACAATTACACCATTTCCTTTAAATAAAAAAATATAAAAATTTTTGTAACAAATCGCACTTATAGGGAACTAACAATATGAGGTGCAAATATGGATAAAGAAAAAATTGATGAAATATATCGTGAAAATGCTGCAACGATATATAAATATCTTTGCGGTTTATCGCAGGACAGAGGGCTTGCCGAAGAACTGACGCAGGAAACATTCTTCCAAGCAATCAAAGGGATTGATAAATTCAGAGGTGACTGCAAAATTTCTGTCTGGCTTTGCGGTATTGCCAAAAACTTATGGTATAAAGAGCTTGAAAAAAGAAACCGCCACAAAACCGTTCCATTGGACGATACCATACCTTACAATGAATGCGTTGAAAATAAAAGTCTTAATAATTTGGAAAGAATAGAAATTTTTCGTCTTATGCACAATTTAGATGATGTAACGAGAGAAGTCATGTATTTACGACTTGCAGGGGAATTACAATTCTCTGAAATTGCAACTATTATGGGGAAAACGGAAAATTGGGCGAGGGTAACTTATTACAGAGGAAAACAGAAAATAATGAAAGGAATGAAAGAATGGAAAGAGAATTAGCTTGTGAAATTGTAAGAGATTTACTGCCTCTCTATGTGGATGGAATGGTAAGTGATGTCTCAAAAAAAAGCATAGAAAACCATATAAAACACTGTACAGAATGTAGTGAGATATATCACAATATGGCTTTTCATCTGGAAATGGAAACACAGTCGACAGAAGTTCAAGATGTAAAAATATTTTTGAAAAAAACAAAGAGAATGTACCTGCTATATGGTCTGGGGTGTCTTAGTTTTATTGCCATGCTTGTCTGCGTAATTGTAGATTTAGCCATGAACAAAGGAGTTACATGGTCTTTGATAACAGTAACCTCCTGTTTATTTGCAGATTCTTTAATATATGTTCTTTCAACCTGCAAAAAGAATAAAGGCTGTATCACTATGGCGGTTATAAGCATTGGAACACTCAGTCTGCTTTCTGTCATACAGATTACCAGATATTGTATTATGGGATTAGGAACAGTTTGGATTTTCCGTTATGGTTTTCCGATTTTGCTGTTATGGCTTCTTGCTCTCTGGCTGCCAGTGCTTACAAGAACATTCCTGAAATGGAATATATGGGATTGCATTGCGTTGTTTATGTTATTGGTAATCGTAGGAAATTATGCTACCAAATTGATTACAGGGGATTATGTTTGGAATGATGTATTCCATATGAAGGGATTCGCAGGTAATGCACTTGGCGAAGTTATTGGAATAATAACGTTTGGAATTATTGGGAGGGTTAAAAAATGGAGAAAATAATCAGCGTACAAAATCTAAGGAAAGCATATAAAAAATCGAACAAATTCGATTTTGAAACTGCCGTTGAAAATGTATGCTTTGAGCTTATGTCCGGAAATATAATGGGACTATTGGGGACAAATGGGGCAGGTAAGACTACTACATTAAAGATGATTACCAACTTATGCTCCAAAGACAAAGGGGAAATCATCATAGATAATGTATCATTAGACAGCAATCCGGGACTGGCATTGTCAAAAGTGGGGGCTGCACTTGATACTCCTAGTTTTTATTTGGAATTAACTGCAAGAGAAAATATAGAATGTTTTGCACACTTATACAAAAATATCTCTAATAGTCAAGTCATGGAATTACTTGATTATGTCGGTCTTAGTACACAAGCTGAAAAGAAAGTAAAAAAGTTTTCTCTTGGAATGAAACAAAGACTGGCATTGGCAAGGGCTATGTTGGGACAGCCAAAACTGATTATTTTAGACGAACCGGCAAACGGACTAGACCCACAGGGACAGATTAACCTGTACCGTCTGATTTGTGATATGGCGAAAGAACGAAACACAACATTTATTGTTTCATCGCACCAACTACATGATATGGAAAAATTCTGTACGGATATTTTAATCTTGGATAAGGGAAAAAGTATTTTGCAGGGAAAAACAGAAGAAATTTTATCCGAAACGACAAATATTGTTGATTGCATACTGGAAGAAACGAAAGCTGCTGAAAATCTTCTGTCCCATTGCCAAGGAATATGTCTGGAAATGCAAAAAGGAAATCAATTTACAATTAGACTTGAAAACATTTGTTTCGATGATTTTGTAAAAAAACTGGTAGCAAACCATTTGCATATTCACTATCTTTCCATGCGGAAACATTCATTGCAGGATCTTTTTCTAAAATTAACAGGGGGAGTAGAGCCATGTATCCATTAACAAGGTTATATGCTAGGAAAATATGCAGTCAAAAGTTGATTTACATTTTTTTTGCCTGTTTTTTTACGGCTTCTTTCTTCTATGCTTTTCTTATTTCAACACCGCAAATGGAAGAAATGCTGAATATCAACATTGGAATTGTTGGGAGAAAAAACTTCCCCGAATTCATGATGAGATTTTATGTTGGAACAGTGGGTATTCTTTTTAATGTATTTCTGCTGACATTATTTATTTGTGAGGAAGATAGGAACAAAATGCTTTATCAGCCTTTATTGCATGGGGAAAGCCGCAGCAGAATGATATGGTCAAAAATCTATGTTGCCGTTAGCATGTCAATGATTTTTGTTCTGCTGACAGCTTTCATAAATTATATAACTGCCTATATGCGTTGGGGTTATGAAATTTTTGAACAGACAGCCTTAATCAGAACTGTTATGAAATATCTGTTATCGGGTATTTATATGTCTGTTATTACACTTGGGATAATTGCACTTTGTATATATACCCGTAACGCATGGAAAACAATATTTTTTGTGATTATTTATCTGTTGATTGACCAATTTATTTACAGTTCCAATATTGTATTTTTACAAAAAATGTGGCTTGGATATTACCTTAACCTTTGGATGTTTACATATGAGTATCAGAAAATACCATTAAGTGAACTTTTTATAGGAATACCTATTATGGTAGTATATGGGATTATTTTTTCACAAATATCTTTATGTAGAATACAAAAAATAGATTTTTGAGTGAGGTAAAAAATGATTATAAGATTACTAAATATACAATTTGCACGATTGAAAAGGCAAAAGATATTATATTTATTTTTTATTGTAATGGCAGTAATTATCATCTCCAATGCGCTGCAATGCGCAGGAAGTTTAGAAGATAATGGTATGGGATATTATGCAGGTGGTAGATTTCCAACAATGTGTATGCAGTCCTATATTGATATTATTGGTACATTATTCCTTAGCTTTATCAGTGCTGTATTGATCTGCGGGGAAAGAGCAAGTGGTATGTTTAGGCAACCTTTGTTGAACGGTATTTCCAAAAAACAGCTTTTGCTAGCAAAAACCGTTAGTATTTTTACTGTAGCATTGATATGTTTTTTGTTTGTAATTATATTTAGTATCGGTATGGGCTTCTTACTGTGGGAAAATCATATATTCGATCATGCACAGGAATATTTTTTACAAATGCTATTATTGGTTTTTCCACAAACAACACTAGTTTTGTTTTTAGTTTTTTTGTCCTTATATATTTCTAATATTTCCAGTATGATGTGCGCTTCACTGATTATTTTATTAGTCAATAATTTATTTAGTCAATTTTTTGGCGGTTATATATCGTTTATAGACTTTATGTATTATCTTTATGCCTTTTCTGGATATAACGGAGTGGAATTAACGAGCAAGATTATTGTATTGGGTATCACTGTTAATATCGTGACAGGAGTTATTCTTGTTTATGGTATCAGTAAACGTACAAACAACATGACAATGTAAAAATGTAGGTGATAGAACACTGTCTGATTATATAGAACTTGAAGCCGTGCAGATTACCACCACTTCCAAATTTGTAAGTAAATTATGCGATTTGGGCTTAGAGAGAAAGCGTCTATCACATATTGCTTGAATATTATAACAGTCTAGAAGATTGAATTTTGGTAGATAATCGGAAATAGAAGTAGTATAATCAAATTGATAAATCGGTGTTTTAATAATAGAAGTATGTTATTCAGGAAGGAAAAATATATGGCTATGAATTTGAGTTAAGCTAAATACGCATTAAAGACCTGATTGTATCAAATAACAAAATTATAACATTTGACTTATTGTGCTGATGATCTGCACAATAAGTCAGGATTTGGAAGAAGTGAAATGAATAAATTGTTTAAAGATATAAGGCATGGCGATATTGAAGCAGTGCGGGTGGCAATATCAAAAAATGTCGCCGTTGTAAACGAGGTTTACAATGCAAAAACACCTAAAAAGGATATAGGGCAATCGCCATTACAAGTAGCGATTAAATGCGGAGAATTTGAAATTATAGAGTTTTTGCTTGAAAAGGGTGCTGACGCTGATTTCATGGAAGATCCTGCACTTGTACCACCTCATAGCGTTTGCATGTCTGTCCTGCATGATGCTATAATAGGTGTATTTTCTGCATTATGTTATAAACAGTATAGCCATTCTGAAAAGTATATGGATTTAATTAAAAGATTACTTGAGAATGGAGCCAATCCTAATCGGCAAACATCATCAGGAGTGTATCCGATAGGTACGGCAGTAAATAATGCAGAAATGATTTTGGAGGGCAAGGGAGCTTATCCAGATATACAGGAAATAACCAAAAAGAGATTATTTGAAGTCCTTGATTTACTTGTCAAATATGGTGCAGATAAGGAAGAGTGGCTTAATCAAAACTTTTGGGGAGTATCAAATAAAGTTTATTACTTTGAGGAAAAACAGTATGGACTGGATAATACTGACATAAGGGAACCTATTCGAATTGTTCTTAAAGAATATTTCAACTAAATGTTCAGTCTTATTGCACAAATTCATTTTTATTAGAGAGGGTTGGGAGGTAATACATTGGCATTGATATAAAAAGTGATCGAATTGGAGCAGATGAGTAGACGGAGGTATTTATGAAAAGAAGCATACTATTAATTCAGATATTGTTAATATTGGTATTCTGTGTGACTGCCTGTGGTAAACATGCGGACAACAGCACGGTGAATGAAGCCAACATTTCCAACGACGAAACAGCAGACAAAATGGAAAATTTCTCGGCAGACGGGCATTCTTATGATGTTAATGAAATACTATCTGATTTAACAATAGACGGTGTTAGTATCGACTGGCCATGTGAATTAGAAGATGTTCAGAAAGTATTTGAACTTGGTGATCCGTATTCTTTTGAAGATTTTCCGGATATTTTATGGTATGACTTATACTCAGATAATAATAAAGTGGGCGAGGTTTTGGTAAGTGAGAATAACTCTATTGTAGTTTTATTAGGCTTATCTTATTTATTAAATGACGGGGTTTCATTTGAGTTTAAAGGGGTTACGGAAAACAGCTCCTATTCAGATGTGATACGTTTGTTAGGTGAACCCACTTACCAAAGCGAAGTGGGATATCGCTATATTGATTATTATGATGTCAATCAGGATAGAACGGAAGCCTATACATATGACGAAATTGGGGTAAGTTTTAATGATGACAACATACGTCGAATAGAATTTTATTGTTCAAGGGAAAATGCCTCAACCGTTAAGGATTAATTTCAGTAAGCAGTACAACCGCATACATATCGGAATTTGAACTTTTTCTAAGCCGCACATTGGAAATATAGAAATCCAATGATTTACTTTTGAGCCTTAATGGGACGGAGATAAAAAGACGCTGATCGCGCCCGAGTGGAGTAAGGACAAAAAAGGATACTGAACGCACTGCATAAAGCAATCGGGGAAAAGGAGAGGGAATGATGCAGTTTTATCTGGCTCCAATGGAAGAAGTGACAGGGTATGTATATCGGAATGTGTATCATGCGCTGTTTGACGATGTGGATAAATATTTTACACCGTTTATTACACCGACACAGAAAAAGAAATTAAAAACCAGAGATCAAAAGGAAGTATCACCGGAGAATAACCGGGGAATCCATGTGGTGCCTCAGATTTTGACCAATCATGCGGAGCAGTTTGTTGATACCTGTAATATGCTGATGGAGTTTGGGTATGATGAAGTGAATCTGAATCTGGGATGCCCATCCGCGACGGTTGTAAAAAAGGCAAAGGGAAGCGGTTTCCTGAATGATATAGAAAGGTTGGACCAATTTTTTGAAGAGGCATTTCAGAAACTGGATCAGGAACAGAGCCCGTTGAAAATATCTGTCAAAACAAGGATAGGACTGGAATTTGCGGAGGAGTTTGAGGATATTTTGAAAATATATAACCGGTATCCGCTGAGTGAGGTCATCATACATCCAAGACTGCAGAAGGATTTCTATAATCATACTCCGGATCTTGACACATTTTCGGACGCGCTTGATAGAAGCATTCATCCGGTCTGCTATAATGGAGATCTTTTTACAAAGAAACAGTATGAAGCTTTTGTAAAAAGATTTCCGACGGTGGAAAGAGTAATGCTGGGACGCGGCATTGTGACGAATCCGGGTTTGGTTCGGGAGATCAGGACCGGGGAGAAGATTTCCAGAGAAGAACTAAAGCGATATCACGATATGTTGTATGCGGCATACAGGGAGGCTCTTGGCAGTGACAAAGATACGCTTTTTAAAATGAAAGAAGTCTGGTCTTATCTTGGAAATATTTTTTCGAATGCGGACAGATATTTAAAAAAGATACGGAAAACGGGTCGGTCGGAAGAATATCTTTCGGCAGTCAAAGGGATGTTTGAGTGTTGTAGGATAGATATGCAGTGAAATCAGGAAGAATAAAATCCCACAATTTACTTTTGAACCCAGATATGCTATACTGCCATAGGTATCAGGCTTCTATTTTTGAAAGGAGCTATTACTTAGGAAAAGACTTAAACCAAAGGAGATTTAGATAAAATGAAACTAGGAATCGTCGGTCTTCCGAATGTAGGTAAATCAACATTATTTAACTGTCTGACCAAGGCAGGCGCAGAATCAGCGAATTATCCGTTCTGTACCATCGACCCCAATGTGGGCGTCGTTGCAGTGCCGGATGAGCGGTTGAAAAAGCTTGGTGATCTGTATCACTCCAAGAAGGTGACGCCGGCGGTTATTGAATTTGTGGATATTGCGGGACTGGTCAAGGGCGCGTCCAAGGGAGAAGGACTGGGTAATCAGTTCCTGGCGAATATCAGGGAAGTGGATGCGATCGTACATGTGGTCAGATGTTTTGAGGATACGAATATCGTGCATGTGGATGGAAGTATTGATCCCCTTCGTGATATTGAGACGATCAACATGGAGCTGCTCTTCTCTGATCTGGAGATTCTGGAAAGAAGGATTGCAAAGACTTCTAAGGGCGCGAAGAATGATAAAGCGCAGGCGAAGGAGCTTGTATTGCTGGAAGCATTGAAAAACCATATGGATGAGGGCAATCTTGCAAAGACATATACACCGCAGGATGAGGACGAGGAAGTCTGGCTGGCTTCCTATAATCTGTTGACGGCAAAGCCTGTAATCTATGCGGCAAATGTGGCGGAGGGTGATCTTGAGAATGATGGCGCATCCAATGCCGGAGTTGCGTCTGTCAGGGAGTATGCCGCTAAGGAAGGCAGTGAGGTATTTGTGATCTGCGCGCAGTTGGAGGAAGAGATCGCGGAACTGGAAGATGATGAAAAGGCGGATTTTCTGGCGGAAATGGGATTAAAGGAGGCCGGATTGGACAAACTGATTCATGCAAGCTACCAGATTCTGGGGCTTCTCAGTTACCTGACGTCCGGCGAGGATGAGACAAGGGCGTGGACGATCAAAAAAGGAACGAAAGCGCCTCAGGCAGCCGGAAAGATTCATACGGATTTTGAACGCGGCTTTATCCGTGCGGAGGTAGTTGCATATAAAGATCTGATAGAGCTGGGATCGATTGCGGCGGCGAAGGAGAAGGGTTTGGTCAGGTTGGAAGGCAAGGAATATGTTGTGCAGGATGGGGACGTTATTTTATTCCGTTTTAATGTTTAATCTGATCACTGTTTAAATTGCGTTCATGGCAGTAGGACGCAAGCGGACGATAGATAAAAAAGGAGTGTAGTAATATGCCGGATTGGATGGGTGACGGATCTATAGGGTTTCCGGGTCTTGGCATTTATCTGGATAATGTGCCAAAAAGTTTTGACATATTTGGATTTACCGTAGCTTTGTATGGTGTGATCATCGGGATCGGTATGTTTATTGGGGTGTCTCTTGCGGTATATATGGCAAAAAAGGAAGGATATAAGCCGGAAGACATCTATGATCTTGCATTGTGCCTTCTGATTTGTGGGATCATCGGCGCAAGGCTCTATTATGTGGCTTTTTCTTGGGATTATTATAAGGATCATCTGGGAAGCATCCTTAATATTCGTCAGGGTGGACTTGCCATTTACGGTGGTGTGATCGCGGGATTTCTTGCACTGTGCGCTTTCTGTAAAGTGAAGAAGTTGAAGATCCTTGCCGTGGCGGATTTTGCGATCCTTGGGGTTCTTGTGGGTCAGATCTTCGGACGCTGGGGCAACTTTACCAACAGGGAATGTTTTGGCGGTTATACGGATGGTTTGCTTGCCATGAGGCTGCCGCTTGCGGCGGTGCGTTCTTCGGATATCACGTCTGAGATCAGGGAGCATGTGGCAGCAGGGACCAATTATATCCAGGTGCATCCCACCTTCCTTTATGAAAGTCTGTTTAATCTTGTGTTATTATTGTTGATTCTGTTTGTATTCTGGAAGAAAAGAAAATTTGATGGAGAGATGATGTTGTGCTATTTTGGCGGATACGGCATCGGAAGATTTTTCATTGAGGGGTTGCGGACGGATTCGCTGATGATTCCCGCCACCAATATTGCAGTTTCACAGATGCTTGGCATGGTACTGTTTGTGGTCTCCTGTGTTATCTGGATCGTCATGCGGATGCGGAATGATAAAAAAATGCATGCGGAGAAAACGGATCAAGACGGAAAATAAGTGATTTTATTAAGAACCGTCGATGTGGGGAGTTATTTCATGGAACGTATAATTAAATCAATGGAAGATAAATATCTTCTTCCGTCATTGGATTTGGTAGAAGATGTTTTTACGAAATGGGATAGTCCGGAAGAGGGAAAAGTTGTACGACAGCTGGTGGAAGAGATTCGGGCAAAAAGATTTTATATACCTGAGTTAGAACTTATTATGGTTAACGAGGACGATGAGATTATTGGATATGCGATGTTCTCCCGCTTTCATATCGAGGGAAGGTACGAAAAAGAATTGTTAATACTGACGCCTGTTGCTGTTAAAACAGAACTGCAAAGGCAGCACATTTCTAAGGATATCTTAGAATATGGTTTTGATGTTGCTAAGAGGATGGGATTTAAAGCGATCCTTGTTGAGGGTAATCCGCGTAATTATAATAGTCGCGGTTTTCAGTCAAGTTATAAATTTGGAATAGAAGCGGGACCAAATATAAAGCTGCCACATCCTGACTGTTTAATGATTAAGGAACTGGAAAAAGACGCATTGAATGAAATGAACGGTCTTGTTGATTATTCCTTTTATGAGGCGCTTCACGAAGGGTGATCTTCAGAAATATTGTTGTAAAATCATAATTATATATTGATAAGATTTCGGAAGATTGTGACAGTCTCGGAAATTCTATATCTTGTAGGACTTGAATGGAAGACACAAGATATTGATTTTTGCTCAAAAAATACGCTGAAAAGCGTATTTTTTTTGTGCAAATATACAAAAAGTGCTTGCAATTAAATAAAATTGTGTGTAAAATGGTTTGTAGAGGCATTAAT
>JAIDPF010000115.1:9574-19537 GCA_029062895.1 Lachnospiraceae bacterium | reverse complement strand
TTTATTCTCTGTTTTAGAAGAATATCCTTGTGGCTTTTTTGTCGTCCATAATATATTAGGGATAAATAACATCAATTAGAATATTAGTCCTATATATGAAAATCCCAAATGCCCCTGCATACCATTAACCTCCCATTAAAATTTTTTTTGCTTCTTGACACCACTCTAAATATGTTTGATAAGTTTTTATTCCAAATTCCACTGTAAGTAAATAGTATTTATGGGTGCTGTCATCATTCTGACTATTACTTAAGATTGTTTTCGCATTCAAAAGATATGGCAATTCATTTTTGATCTTTTTTTCAAATGCTTCAATATGAATAATCGCCTGTTTTTCACCTTTCTCATTTCCGAAAAATAATTTCAATAAGGTTTCATAACGAAGCTCGTCTTTTTCGATAGGCAATGTGAGCCATTTTTTCAAATAACTTTGTCCGTCTTCTGTTATGGTATATATCAACTTTTTTCTTTTACTTTCTACATCTTCTCTCTTAGTAGCTAAACCACGATTAACCAAATCATTTAAGGCAGGATATATACTGCCATAGCTTGCACTCCAAAAATATTTGAGGGTGGTATCCATTCGTTTCTTTATTTCATATCCCGTTAATTCTTCATGGCTTAACAAACCTAAAATTACACAATCAATTTTTTTCTCATTTGCCATTGTTATTTTCCTTTCTCTCAATTAGTCCGAAAGCTAAAACGTTATTAGGGCAATTATCAATACATGCACCACATTGAATACACTCTTGGTTACTAATTATCCCGTGTTTCATTTCTTTCACTATATCAACTCCCATAGGACAGACCTTGTTACATTTTCCACAAGATACACAATTATCTCTTTTGCTTGCCCTGATGTGTATTCCCGGTAAATGTAATAATCTACGAACCTTTATTCCCAATATCATAAATGGAGCCATCCAACAAAGGTAATGGCAAAATGTTCTCTTTCCAAATAAGATAGCAGGAATAAATATTAGACAAATAATTCCATAATAGATAATATAGCTCTGAACGGAAGAAACGGAGATACCGTTTTCTGTTTCAAACAAAAAATCTATCGCTTTAATTTCCCCACTATGAAAGTAACACAAAACAACTATGATTAACCAAATGCCCCATATTACAAATTTGATATAATTTCGCCATCCTTGCTTTGGCTTTTTTTCATTAACTGCAAAAATACATTCCTGCAATCCTCCTGCCGGACAAAAATTGGAACAAAACAATCTTCCGAAAGGAAAAGACATCAAAAAAATTAAAACAAAAACTATAAAACTTCCATTGATTATTCCATTCAATCCTGCATTTATGATTAAAGCGGGACTGAAATAGTATAGCGTGATAGGAAATAGGAGCAATGAAGTTATAAGCAAAAGCTTTCTTATTTGTTGTCTCTTCATAGTAATTCCTCCATTAAGATCGTATAATATATCAGTCTGATATATTATACAGCGTCTAAATTTTGATTTCAACAGTTTTTCAAAACTTTACCACTATTTATTTTTCCGAAAAACGGTATAGCGATAAAGACATTAAAAACGGCGTTCCTTCCCTCCCGACTGAGAAGTAAGAAACGCCGCGTCTGCATCGTATTCAGTTTTTATTTATAAGATAAACATGATACACAACACTGCATAGGTCCACTTTATATTTCGATTCAAAAGCAAATATACCACTCCAAAACAAAATCCACCAAATGCTGAATAAATACCTGCTGCAAAGCTGCCTTTTGTAAACCAGTGCGCCATTCCCCACGTCAAAGCAACTGCAATACCACCATAGGGAATGTTCGGCTTTTGAAACCACACCTCAAACGCCTTTTGCCCATAAACAATGATCAGCATGAACATAGCAACTTCAAACAGATAATAGATATATTGGAAAGTAAACTTCAATACACCTAACCGTCCGAACTCTATCAACAGCTTACTTCCTCCCCAGTCAATATATGTACTGCTCAGGCATACTGCCGCGCACCCGATGACAGCTCCCCACTGCCATAACTTCACAGGCTCATTTTTTTGAAACAGATAAAATCCACAATCCTTCTTTGCGGATTTCACAGTATAACATGCAACAATACCCCACGTGACGCAGGTAATCGTCCAGTGCAGAATGACCTGCCATGTGTTCCAGTCCTGCATTTCACAACCATATACGATGGGCTCTAACAGATAAGCATACAATGCTTCCAGACCCAGACCTCCAAATGCAGTCAATGCCAGCCAAATATAATCCATTCCCTTCACTTTCTTCCCATCCGCACCCTTTACCGCATCCATTTTTGCAATCTCCTTCTTTAGATTCTTATTTTTCCCGATTCATCTCCAACAGCAGCTCATTTGCTTTCTTTACTTCCCTGAAAAAAGAAATATAATATACTCCCGCCAATACCACATACGGAACCGTAACTGACCAAAACATATCCCGGTATCCGCTTGGAGCCACATCTGTAAAACGGCTTAAAAACCATATTGCTCCCATAACACTGCCAATCAATCCTACATACTGAAGAAGCATTACTAATAAAATAGGAACATTCTGTAAATATTTGTGCATCCCTAAAATCGCAGTTGCTGCAGCCGTAATGATAAACATAGTTAAGATATTTTCAGCATAATTTATATCACGATATCCCATGATACTTTCCAGAATGATTTTCCCAATTAATAAACAGGTAAATACACCGCTCACGATTGACCAGAAATTATGTCTATCGATCATTTACGTTTCCTCCATTCTTATATTCTTCAATTTTCTAAAAAAATCATTTCGATAACTTCGGCTCATCACTACGGTTTCTTCATTGAGTAAAACCAGATTCATACGCATATTAAAATCTGCCTGAATCCGCTTTACCTTAAAAATGTTCACCACCATCGACTTGCTGATCCTCACAAAGCCATGCATTTCATACCGTTCGGCAAGCTTTGCCAATCCCTCTTCCAGCTGCCACACCTCCTCTTTTAAATATGCGTAGCATTTACGGTCAACAATCTCGCAATAATAGATTTCCTCCGGTTGGATCAAACGACTTTCTGTTTCCTTCCTGCCCATCAAAATATTTTTTGATTCCAAATAAGCAATCATGTCCTGTATTTCCTTATCCAGATCACCATAATGGATTTCTAAATAATTCTCACGAAGCTTTGGCTCATGTGTTTTTATCCATTTCATTGTCTTTACCTCGACCCCAGAATATCATATTCTCACTCTTTTTCAATATGTCTTTTCCTAAGCTACAGTACCAAATGTTTAAGTTGCAAAACAACATAAAAATCAGGGGAACTGATATTATCGGTTCCCCTTCCTTTTATTTTTGCCTTTTCTGTCCATGAAATCCGTCGATTCCACGACCCCTTATGATTTCTTACCGCCTATCTTTGTGACATAGCTTAGACCGGTTCCGTGCCCTGCGGAAACTCTTGCCGTGGTGCCTGTTTTGGAATTAATGGAAATTCCGGCATGCTTGCCGCCAATGCTGACTCCTACACTTTTCAATCCAAGATTCACTTTTACTCCCGGCGCAATCTTAATACTCTTTCTGAAACGAAGTCCCATAATACACTAATCCTCCCCATATAACTAACTTTATTCATCATACCACTTGTCAAAATCCGGCTTAGTTTCCATAATATATTTATGTAAATAGAATCACAGAATAAAGCACCTCACCCCTATGAACTCCTGGGCCTTCATTTATTCTCATAAACATATCGGTTATTTGATTTCTTACCGGAAAGTCGTACATCCTTCTCTGTCAACTGAAGTCCATCAAGGACTTGAAGCGCTTCCTCCATTTGCGCCGCATTGACACAGATGATCAGCCTTGTCTGCTCCTTCATTAAGAACTTTTTTAGAAAACCCGGTTCCTGCCACCGAAGGAAATAGGAGACTCTTGCGTACTGCAGTGCCGCTTCTATCTTACGTCTCACCACATTTCTGCGTTTATCATTCCCTGCAACAATCTCACACAGATCCACTTCATTATTTACCTTGATATGCGTCATCATATTCTCAATCATCATGCACCTGCATACCCTGCTTCAAATGCCGCCTTGTTGATCTCCACCGTTTTAGGCGGGACCGTTTTTTCAATCACCTGAAGCCATTCTTCCTTCGTAAAATTCATCCGTTTAGCCGCCACGCCGATAATAATGGTATTAAATACCTTGGCGTTACCAAGTTTCTTAGCCCCCGCCATAGCGTCTACCGCAACCACCTGATATTCCTTTGACAGGTTCTCAATGATCTGCTCTGGATATTCCGCCGCGCCGGTCACCACCGTCATCGGATCGATCCGCTGATCATTCACAATGATCACACCGTCCTTTTTCAGAAAATGCGCATAGCGAAGCGCCTCTAAGCGTTCAAATGCAATCAAAACATCCGCGCAGCCCTCTTCTACGATCGGCTCCGCCACTTCTTTTCCATACCGCACAAAGGTCACCACTGAACCGCCTCTCTGTGCCATTCCGTGTACCTCGGATAATTTTACATCATATCCAGCCTGTGTCGTGATACCACCGAGAATCCTGCTGGTCAGCAGCGTTCCCTGTCCGCCCACGCCTACGATCATGATACTTTTTGTCTGTTCCATATGGATCGTCCTGCTCCTCTCTGTCATGTATTTTATGTCCGTCTCGCTTATGCAATCGGTACAGTCTCAATTGCCTCAAACTTACACTGCGTCTTGCAAAGACCACATCCGTTACACATCGTCTCATCAATCTTCACAGTGCCGTCTACCTGCTTCGTAATCGCAGGGCATCCCGGTTTCAGGCACATGCCGCACTTCTTACATTTTTCTGGAAGAGCCACGCATTTTACTTTGGAAACATTACTCTTTAATAATGCGCAGGGTGCCTGTGCAATGATTACTGAAACCGCATCCCTTGCGACTTCTTCCTTTACCGTCTCCGCAAGCAGTTTCGTATCAAATGCATTGACCACTTTTACATGCTGCACACCAAGTGCATGACACAATTCTTCCAAATCCACCGCAAATGTAGGATCTCCTTTTAATGTCCTGCCCGTCGCCGCATGATCCTGATGTCCTGTCATGCCTGTTGTGGAATTGTCCAATATGATAACCGTTCCGGAAGACTGATTATATACCATATTCATCAGTGAATTCACACCCGTATGTAAGAATGTGGAATCCCCGATGAGCGCAACCCAATCCTTGATATATTCCTTTCCTTTCGCTTTCTCCATTCCATGAAGCATGGAGATACTCGCTCCCATACAGATCGTAGTGTCGATCACATTCAAAGGAGGTACAGCGCCTAAGGTATAACACCCGATATCTCCCGCACCATGGATCTTCAGCTGATTCAATACGGAAAAGACGCTTCTATGCGGACAGCCCGGACAGAGGATCGGGGGCCTTGCCGGAACCTTTGCAGGCTCCTTCGTAACAATCTCCTGTTTTAGGATGGCCTTACGCAGCATATTAGCGCTGTATTCACCCTGAATAGTAAAGATCTCTTTCCCGATCACCTTGATGCCCCATGACCTTACCTGTTCTTCGATCAAAGGCTCCAGTTCTTCTACTACATAGAGTGTCTCTACCTTAGAAGCAAATTCCTCTACCATCTTCCTCGGCAGTGGATGAACAAGCCCCAACTTTAACACCGATGCATCCGGTAACGCCTCCCGGACATACTGGTAAGGTATTCCCGATGTGATCACACCGATGGATGTATTTCTATATTCAATACGGTTGACCGCCATGGAAGACGCATCCTCCGCCATCTTTTTTAATCTTTGTTCCACAACCACATGGCGTCCTTTGGCGTTGCCTGGCATCATCACGCACTTCGCCGGATTTCTCTCGTATTTTTTATCTGCCGGTTCCTCGCGTTCTTCCAATGTAACCACGCCCTGTGAATGTGCCAATCTGGTTGTGGTGCGAATCATAATCGGCGTATCGTATTCCTCACTTAAAGCAAAAGCAAGCTTCGTATAATCCTTCGCCTCTTGTGAGTCTGCAGGTTCCAGTACCGGAACCTGTGCAACTCTTGCCACACATCTGGAATCCTGCTCATTCTGGGAGGAATATAATCCGGGATCGTCTGCTGCCACGATCACAAGTCCGCCATTCACGCCTGCATAAGATACGGAATATAACGGATCAGATGCCACATTAACACCGACATGCTTCATGGATGCCATCGCCCTGATGCCGCTGAATGATGCGCCAATCGCCACTTCCATTGCTACCTTTTCATTGGGTGACCACTCTGCGTATATCTCAGGATATTTGACAATATTTTCACTGATCTCTGTACTTGGCGTTCCGGGATATGCTGCGGAAACCTTCACACCCGCCTCATAAGCTCCTCTTGCAATCGCCTCGTTGCCAAGCATAATTTTCTTCTCTGCCATGTCTGATTTCCTTTCCATCTTCTGCGTTTTCATTTTTTGCGATTATTATTATCATATTAGATTAGCATATCATATTTTAGCCAAAAATACAAACACTTCCCAACAAGTACCAGCATATTAATATCATAAACGCTACCTTGAGGAATCCTATGTTACACTGTACTATTTTAGATGGGGGATATCATGGAGAAAAACTTCATGATACAGAATATCAAAGTTGCCACGAAAACGACTGTCCGGAAACAGTCTTTCCTTTTGAAGCATTGCTGATCAGAATGATAGAACTGACCGGTCAGCTTCTTACCGAGCAGGGATATCATGTCTGCTATACCCGCTGCGGCGACTGTATGATGACACCAAGCAAGGTTGCTGAGATTGCCAATACTGGATTATGCCAAGGAAAGACAGCGATCCCGCTTCAGGATTCCTGCCTGCTTTCCTTCCATCGATCGCTCCTTTTATGCCCCGGTTCCGTCCGGAATGTTGAGATATTCGTCTATCAGCGAAACAGTCCATCCTCGCGTCTGGCTTATTCCATCTTAGACGAACTTGAAAAAGAAGGCTACCGGAGCCTTGGCGTTCAGGAACGTCCCAACCTGACGATCCTGCGCCGCACCAATATGCCTGCTTTATTTATTACCTTGGGGAATCTTCCTCTTTCCTCTGATACGCCACAAGAGAATGAACAATTAATTCAAGCAACAGCAGAAGCATTTGCCCGGGGTGTCATAAACCATTTTTCAACGCCAGTGGTTTAAATAAAAATGTTTCATTCCTATCCTGTGCCCTTATTTTGCCACGACGGCCGCCATGGAATAGCCTTTGATCGTTTCTTTCGTGTGTATTTCCGTAAAGTCTTTTAATTCTGTTTTTATATAAGACGGGGCGCTCTCTCCCACGCACCGGATCCCATCCAGCGGGACTTCCTCTCCATAGAAAAACGGTACCACGGAAAAACTTTCTAATCCCGTACTCAGTCCCCTGCCGGTACACTTGATACAGCTTTCTTTCAGACACCAAAGATCATAAAAGCACTGCTTCTGATCTTCCGCTTCTTTTAAGTATGCAAGTTCTTCCGGATGAAAGAACCGTTCCGCCAGCCTGTCCTGATACTTCTCATGTCTCTGGATATCCGCTCCGGTCTCCTTGTCCGAAATCGCACAAAGCACATAATCTCCAGAGTGGGAAAGATTACAATAAAGTCCCAGTTCCTTCGGAAGCATCGGTTTTCCATGCTCTTTGAAAAAACAGCTTCCATCCCAATGAAAACCTGTATTCTCTCTCACCGCATAATGAAGCAAAAGACCAGCAGCTACGCTTCTGGCCTTATCGGGACGCTGTATCATTTTTTCTATTTTTTCCTGCCGCTCTTTACTGACCATGGAAAGAGCCTTTTGATAGAAGGTATCCTCCATCAGCGGCTCTACCGCGGCAACATATATTTTATACATCATCCTTATTCTTTAGATCAAGCTTGATCTCTAACTCCTCCAACTGCTTCGGATCCACAACATTCGGCGCTTCCGACATGAGACAGGAAGCATCCTTTACCTTCGGGAACGCAATAACTTCACGGATATTTTCCGCCTGCACCATCAGCATGATCAAACGGTCCAGACCAAAAGCAAGACCAGCATGAGGCGGTACACCGTACTTAAAGGCATTTAACAAAAATCCGAATTTCTCATAAGCCTCTTCTGTGCCGATGCCAAGCTTATCAAACATCTTCTCCTGCACATCGGACTGATAGATCCTAACGGAACCGCCGCCCAGCTCTACGCCGTTCAAAACACAGTCATATGCCTTAGCACGCACCTTTCCCGGATCGGTATCCAAAAGTGCAAGATCTTCCTCCATCGGCATCGTAAACGGATGATGCATTGCTACATAACGGTTCTCTTCCTCATCCCACTCAAGCAGCGGGAACTCCGTAACCCATAAGAAGCGATACTCTTCTTTTTTCAATATCCCCATATTCCTTGCGATCTCAAGACGCAGGTTTCCGAGGACATCCCATACCACTTTATTCTTATCTGCCGCAAATAAAAGCAGATCTCCTTTTTCTCCGTCCATCGCCGCCACTAACGCAGCCGTCTGTTCTTCTGTCATAAACTTTGTAAAGGAAGACTTATACGTACCATCCGGCTGGATCGCAAGATAAGCAAGTCCCTTCGCGCCAAAATCCTTTGCGAAATCCACCAGCGCATCGATCTTCTTCCTCGGCATCTCTCCCTGTCCCTTCGCGTTGATGCCCCGGACAGTCCCGCCATTTTCTAAAGCGCTTTTAAATACGATAAAATCAACATCCTTTACCACTTCAGATACGTTGACAAGTTCCATGCCAAATCTGATATCCGGTTTATCGGAACCAAATCGGTCCATCGCCTCCTGCCAGGTCATCCGCTGCATCGGAAGCGGCACCTCTACACCAAGATGCTCCTGAAACAGCTTCTGCAGCAGCCGCTCATTAACATCAATAACATCATCCACATCCACAAAAGAAAGCTCCATATCCACCTGCGTAAATTCCGGCTGGCGGTCGGCACGAAGATCCTCGTCGCGAAAGCACTTCGCGATCTGATAATATCTGTCATAACCGGAACACATCAATAACTGCTTAAATAACTGCGGCGACTGCGGCAGCGCGTAAAATGTCCCGGGATGCACGCGGCTGGGTACCAGATAATCCCTTGCCCCCTCCGGCGTGGAACGGTTTAAGATCGGCGTCTCGATCTCCAAGAAACCTTCTTCACTTAAGAAATTGCGGATCGAATTTACCACATGGCTCCGAACCATCAGGTTGTGCTGGATATCCGGTCTTCTCAGATCCAAATATCTGTATTTTAACCGAAGTTCTTCTTTCGTCTTGGAATCCGCCTCAATTGGAAATGGTGGAGTCTCCGCCTCAGAAAGGATCCGAAGCGACGTTGCGCGGACTTCAATCGTCCCTGTTTTTAAGCCGGCGTTCTCCGCGCCGCCACGCTTTTCTACAGTTCCGGTGACTGCGATGACAAACTCGCTGCGCAGCTTCTCCGCCTTTGCAAATCCCTCTTTATCAATATAACCTGCGCTGTTCTCCTCAGAAGTCTCAAAGATGATCTGTACGATCCCGGAACGGTCCCTAAGATCCAGAAAGATGATGCCGCCTTTATTTCTGTTTTTCTGAACCCATCCCATCAGCGTGACGGTCTCGCCGATATTCTGCTCGGAAATCTCCGCGCATCTGTGGGTCCTTTTCAAACCTTTCATTGTCTCTGCCATGATATGCTGTTCTCCTTATGTTATATTATTTTAGGCATTTGTAAAATTATGGTGTATGGTGTATAGTGTACGGTTTACATAACTCTTTGTTTATTCATCTATGTTCCAAAAACACCATAAATGGAATCATTTTTGGAACATAGATGAATAAACTTCAGGTTATGTAAACCTTATATACCTGACAAAATCTACTTTCAGATTGTGTAATCCCTTTATACCTGACAATATCTACTTTCAGATTGTGTAATCCCTTTATACCTGACAATATCTACTTTCAGATTGTGTAATCCCTTTATACCTGAC
>JAIDPF010000115.1:0-9474 GCA_029062895.1 Lachnospiraceae bacterium | reverse complement strand
AAGTTCTACTTCAATGCATTGACGTAAAATTCCTCATATTCCGTATAACCCTGCTGTGCAAGCTGATCCTTTTGGAACTTTTTATTTTTATTCATACGGGCAATCAGGACTACACCGCCCTCCTGGCGCATCTTCTCCGCTTTCTGAAAAATCTCATTGACGCGGTCAGAAGGCATCCCCTTCTCAATTAAGAAGGCAGTCTTATTGCCCTGCCCCGGCACCTTGAAATTGTTTTCCAAAAGGATGGTGATGATCCGCTCAAAACCAATGGAAAAACCACATGCCGGAGTATCGTTGCCGGTAAATTTCCCGATCATCTTATCATAACGTCCGCCGCCGCCGCAACTGGAATGGAACTCTTTTAACTCGACCTCAAAAATCGTCCCTGTATAATACGACATGCCGCGCACCAGCGTCGGATCAAACAGAAGCGTAAAATCTGCTGTCTTTGCCGCGTTTACCGCAGCGTCAATCTCCGTCAGATTGTCTCTGCACTCCTTCGGTAGATATTCCCCAAGCTTGTCCGCCAGATATGCAACCGGATCCTTTTCCTTCTCCAGATCACCAAAAAGCGCGGTATATTTCTCTACGCTCTCTCCGGCAAATCCCGCCTCAATCAGCGTATCCCTGACACCCTCCAGACCGATCTTGTCCATCTTATCCAATATGATAAAGACCTCGTCAAAGCTCTCCTCTGCGAATCCAGCATAAGAGGCCATTGCCTTTAACATCCGCCTGTCATTGATCCGGATATTGAAGTCCTTAAAATCCAGCTTTCCCAGTAGGGTGGTCGTCGCTAAGATCAGCTCGATCTCCGCCAGATTGGACGGCTCTCCGAGGATGTCGATATCGCATTGCATGAACTGGCGGAATCTCCCTTTCTGCGGCTGATCCGCACGCCATACATTCCCCATCTGCAGCGCCTTAAAGGGACTTGGCAGTTCATTGGCATGGTTGGAATAATATCTTGCCAGCGGCACCGTCAGATCATATCTTAAACCGCTGTCAGTCAGATCTGTCTCCGACTGCGCCGTCTCAAGATTTAATTTACCGCCGCGCTTTAATATTTTAAAGATCAGCTTTTCATTTTCTCCGCCCTGTTTATTCGTAAGATTTTCAATATTCTCCACGCAGGGGGTCTCCATCGGGGTAAAGCCGTATGTTTTATAAGTCTCTTTGATCAGGTTGATCACATAATCCCGGATTTCCATTTCTTCGGGCATAACGTCCTTCATCCCTTTGACCGGTTTCTTACTCAGTGCCATGATATCGTCCTCCAGAAGAATATTTTACACTTATTGTATTTTACGATTTTATAACTGGTTCTGCAACAATTTTTTTATGATTTTACAGCCGTCTCATTTTGCCAAATACTGCGGATATGCTAAAATCACATAAATAAAAGAGTACAGACATCCAACCTGTACTCCTTATCAAAGATTTTACAGCCTCAGACATATTATTTTTTACTCAAAGACGGTAGAATCATCAAAAATAATATCGTCGTCATCCGCAAAATCTTCTCTATGCATATTCTCCATACGACCAGACGGCAGTTCCTCATGATGTCCATTTTTTATCGCAAACAATATGGCTGCGCCTAATAAAACAATACCTACTAATCCCACAATCAGAATATATCTTTTTTTATTTTTCACACTCTTCTCTCCACTCTAAAAAATTTATAGCGAATAGTATCCTGTATAAGTTATCGTACTTTCTGACTGGTTATAAATAGCAAATCTATATGTTGCCTGGCTAACATCTCCCAATGTAATTGTCCCATTCCATCCGTTCGTAGTTTTAGTACCCATAAATACAGTAAGCTTATCTGTAGATGTATTATAAATTCCTAAGTAACTAGTACCCGAAACACTCTGTTCAATGTTAATATATATTTTGTCACCTTCTCCCAGAGTATAGGCATTTTCACCTATCCCATATTGATATGATTTTAATGTCCAATTAACATTTGCATCATACCGCGGCATCACAGCATTAACCCGTTCTTCCCTGTTAGGCTCATAATATCCTACCATAACTCCTTCCTCATTTACAAGTGGATATACTTCCACTCCCGCAGCTACCTTTTCCAAATATTCCTGCATAATATCACTGTCTGCATTTTCTTGTGCTGATACCGTCAGACAAGTGGTCATAAATAAACCCATACACAAACATACAGCCAAACACCTTTTCACTTTCTTTAACATATTTTTCACAGAATATCTCTCCCAACTTTTTTATTTTACAATATGTAAAATTATTTATATTAAAATATATACTTTTTTACAATTTATGTCAAGGGGCAACTTTCAATTTTATATTCCACAGATGTATCCACAAACATCTGATTTTACAAACTTAAAAATTCTTCAAAAAAACAGAAATCCTGCTTGAAAGATGCAAAAGGAGCGTTCCGATAATTTCCGAAACGCCCCTAGGTATCTGCAGATTTGTCAATCATTAAATAATACACGTTTTCTTTCTATCATTTCCCCTATTCTTTCAATATACCCCGCAACATCCTTCACATTATCGCAGCGTTCGATCCGCCCATCTTCATCAACGCGTTTTGATACGCTTCCTGCCCCCAGTGCTACGATCGACTGGAGTTCTTCCATGATCAGAATATTGTATAGACCATATTTCCCCGGCAGCGCGTAACCGGTATTTTCCAGATTGCCCACCATATTTTTCTGACGATAGAGATAGTAAGGTTCCATCCCCATCATTTTTGCTCCTTCTGCCGCAGTCCGCATCGCCTGCTCCATCATATGCTGAACTTCTTTTGCCCCGCCGGACCTCGGATCGCCTTCCGACTTATACCAGTCCTTCAATCCCGCTGCCCTTTTCACCGCCAACGAATGTACGGTCAGGCTGTCCGGCGCAAGATTTCTGATCTCCTGCACGGTATATGCAACATCCGCATCCGTCTCCCCCGGCAGTCCTAAGATAATGTCCATATTGATATTATCAAACTCCATCCTTCTTGCCATTGTATACGCGTTTTTTACATCTTCTATCGTATGTCTGCGGCCAATCAAATGAAGCGTTTCTTCCTTCATCGTCTGGGGATTGATCGAGATCCTTGTCACATGATATTTTTTCAGGACGTTCAGTTTTTCTTCCGTAATGCTGTCCGCGCGTCCCGCTTCTACCGTAAATTCCTGCACATGCTCCATCGGCAGATACGCCGTAATATCTCCAAGAAGGAGATCCAGCTCCTCCGCAGAAAGCGCTGTCGGCGTTCCGCCGCCGATATAGACCGTATCCAGCGTCCTCGTTTTAAAATATGGGGAAACGTCAACATATTCCAATTCTTTCCGAAGCGCGCCCAGATATTCTGGAATACGTTTTTTCCATCGATCTACGGGATTGGAAGTAAAGGAACAGTACAGACATCTGGACGGGCAGAACGGAATCCCCACATAAACGCTGTAACCTTTCAATCCATGCAGCTTCGACAAGATGCCCTCCTGCAGCTTCGCGATCTCCATACCAAGAGCAAGCTTCTCACCCTTCAATCGATGCATATCGTAAAGCTGCTCAGCTAATGTCCGTCCCTGTCCGCAGTTCTCCTCGTCATTCTTTTTCATCAAACCCCGGATCAATTTGGTCGGTCTGATCCCGGTCAGATTCCCCCACGGAAGGCTTCGTCCGGTAAATTCCTCCATAGCGTCATAAAAAAGCTTCTTGAGCCCACGCTTTCTCGCCGCCGCATCCTCCATACCATCCGCCAAAAAAACGACCGCCTCTTTTGCTATCATTTCTTCCGCATATTCCTTATAATATCCCTGCGTAATCGTCTCTCCTGCTGTAATTGCAAGGCTCCCGCCACAATCAAGCAGGCAGACCTCTATCGTATCCGGAAGTCTGCCTGCAAATTCCTGCGCTTCTAAGGAGGATACGCTGGTATCCAGCTCTATCCCCGGATAAAACGCCTGCGTCAATGCATATAGATCATATAATAATTCCTGTCGATTTACTATCAGATGTATCAAGCCGGTCATCTCTCCATTCTGTATATCAAGCCGTTCCGTTCTTCTGTCTCAATTCGCTACATCTAACTGCAGAACGGATTATACTGTCTCTCATATCCTATGGTTGTGGTGCCGCCATGTCCGGGATAAACTCTGACTTCATCCGGCAGCGTCATCAGCTTCTCCTCGATGGACCGTTTCTGCTTCGCCATGCTTCCGGTGGGAAGGTCCGTCCTGCCCACCGACTCCTGGAACAGCGTATCTCCGCTGATCAGTACGCCATCCTCCTCAAAATAATAACAGCAGCTTCCGATCGTATGTCCCGGAGTCTCGATCATCTTACATACCTTATCACCGAAGATAAGTTCTTGCCCATCCTTTAAGTATTCATCCGCTTCCAACGTATAAGGTTTCGCCCAGCTTGCCGATACATTGACATAAGGATCCTGTAAAAGCACCTTATCCGCCTCCGGCGCATAGATCTTCGCACCGCTCAGATCCCGCAGTTCCTTGCACCCCATGATATGATCAAAATGTCCATGGGTCAAAAGAATCGCTTCTACCTCAAACCCCTTTTCTTTTAATTTATCATGGATGATCTTTCCCTGATCCGCCGGATCGATAAAAATAACTTTGCTTTCACCCTCTCTATAGATAAAATAACAATTTGTCTGGCACATCCCCATCATGATCCTGCCGACCTTTAATTCTGCTTTTTCCATATCCGATCCTTTCTCCATATTAGCTATTGGCTGTCCTATCAATATCAATAACGCTTCTAACTGTCTTTAATTTCTCAACCACTCTGTTCAATTCCTCTCTGCTGCTGACATCAAATGCCATATTGATGCTTGCGTTCTGCTCCTTATTCACCTTTGTGCTAAGTGAAAGAATATCAATGTCCCAGTCAGACATACATTTGGAAATATCCGCAAGCAGTCCGGACCTGTTGGTAGCATAAATGATGATCTCCACCATATATTTACCGCCTCTGGCTCCCTCGGCATCCGCTGCCCATTCCGCTTCCACCAGCCTTGTACGTTCGATATCCGGCATCTTCATGACATTCGGACAGTCCGTTCTATGAATCGATACGCCGCGCCCTCTGGTGATAAATCCCACGATCTCATCTCCCGGAAGCGGATTGCAGCATTTGCTGAATCTCGCAGCAATATCGTTCATTCCGTGAACTATGATGCCTCCGCCGCCCTTGCTGGCAGGAACGATCTTTTTGACCGCCGCTTCCCTGATCGTCTCCATAACCTGCTCATTGCTCACCGGTTCCTTATACATGCTGTCATAGATTTCCAACAGCCGGTTAATGACCTGTCCCTCTTTCAGGGCCCCATGCCCTACCGTAGCCATCAGCGAATCCCATTCCTTGAAACCGTATTTCTTCATTACCTCATTCATTATCTCCGGCTTCAACAAATCTGAAAGGACGATAGATTTTGTCTTGCAGTAGGCCGCAATCAGATCTTTACCGCGGATCACATTTTCCTCTTTATATTCATTCTTAAACCACTGGTTGATCTTATTCCTTGCATGGGCACTCTTGACAAAATTCAGCCAGTCGCGGCTGGGACCCTTAGAATTCTGCGAGGTCAGGATCTCAATACAGTCTCCATTTTTGATCTCATAATCGATCGTAGCCAGTTTTCCATTGACTCTGGCGCCGATCATCCGGTTGCCCACCGCCGTATGGATATGATACGCGAAGTCCACTGTCGTGCTTCCCGCCGGAAGATTTTTCACATCTCCCGTTGGCGTAAAACAATAAACCTGATCCGAAAAAAGATCAAGATCCTGTTTTAAGAATCCCATAAATTCACGGTTATCCGACGTATCCTTCTGCCACTCCAGGATCTGGCGCAGCCATGTCAGCTTTGCCTCCTCCTGTTCTTCCACCTTTTTTCCGTCAGACGCTTCTTTGTACTTCCAGTGCGCGGCAATACCATATTCCGCTGTCTTATGCATCTCATAAGTACGAATCTGTATTTCAAACGGCACTCCGCCGCTTCCGATCAATGTGGTGTGTAGGGACTGATACATGTTTGCTTTCGGTACCGCAATATAATCCTTAAATCTTCCGGGGATCGGACGATAGATCTCATGGATCACGCCAAGCGCCGCATAACAGTCCTTAACAGAATCGACGATAATACGCACGGCAAACAGATCATAGATCTGGTCTATCGTCTTATTCTGATTCTTCATCTTCCGGTAAATGCTGAAGAAATGCTTTACCCGTCCGTCGATTTTTGCTTTGATCCCGGCATTCACGATATGGACGCTGACTTCATCCACAATATCCTGAACATATTTTTCTCTTGCGCTTTTCCGTACGGCGATCTGATTCACCAGATCCCGGTATGCCTCCGGCTCCAGATATTTTAACGAAAGGTCATCCAGTTCTACCTTTAACTTAGAAATACCCAGACGGTTCGCAATCGGCGAATAAATATCCAGCGTCTCCCGCGCTTTTTCCTGCTGCTTCTCCGGTCTCATATAATCCAGTGTACGCATATTATGAAGACGGTCCGCCAGTTTGATCATGATGACCCGGATATCTTTCGCCATAGCAAGAAACATCTTTCTGAGATTCTCCGCCTGCATCTCCAGCTTATCCGTGGAATACTGCAACTGACTCAATTTCGTCACCCCATCCACCAGAAGTTCCACATCCGGACCGAACTGCTCCTTGATCTCCTCGCTGGTCATGATCGTGTCCTCCACAACATCATGCAAGATACCCGCCACGATCGTCTCCTTATCCATCTCCATATCCGCCAGAATGATCGCAACGCACAGTGGATGGATGATATAGGGTTCTCCTGATTTACGCACCTGCCCCTGATGGAATGCCTCGGCAGTCTGATACGCCTTTTCAATCAGTGAAATATCATCCGACGGGTGATACTTTTTCACTCTGGCAATCAATTCCTCATATAAGGTCTCCGGGCTTTGAAATTCCTCTATCTTTTCAATGCGTCCATCATCTATGACAACTTCTGTATGCGTCCCGGCTTGTTTCCCTTCTGCCTTTTCAGGCGGTATCCCAAACATAGTCTCATGCAGTTTTTCTGCTGATATTTCCGTATATTCTTCCGCCATATAGCAACCATCCCTTTCCGCCTGATCGAAACAGCAGATCGCGCAATTATTTTTTATTATGAAACACAAAACAGACCTGATAAATCAAGTCTGTTTTATTATAAATCACCAGCTATTTAGTTTCAAGCGAATTTTGCAGATTGGACTCTCTGTCCCCTTACATCATTCCGCCCATGCCACCGCCTGCAGGCATCGCGGGAGCGTCTTCTTTGATATTCGCTACTACGGATTCCGTCGTAAGCAGTGTGCTTGCAACGCTGGTAGCATTCTGCAACGCACTTCTGGTAACCTTAGCAGGATCCAGAATACCGGCTGTCACCATATCAACATATTCTTCCTTCAGTGCGTCAAATCCGACACCAACCTTAGACTCCCTTACCTTATTGATGATAACGCTGCCTTCCAATCCGGCATTGGCTGCGATATGGCAGAGAGGAGCTTCCAAAGCCTTTAACACGATCCTTGCACCTGTCTTAACGTCGCCCTCTAATGTATCAGCCAGCTTTGCAACCTGCTTGCTTGCGTGTATATACGCAGAACCGCCGCCTGCGATGATACCTTCCTCTACCGCTGCTCTGGTAGCTGCCAGCGCATCTTCCATACGAAGCTTTGCTTCCTTCATTTCTGTCTCCGTTGCAGCGCCCACACGGATAACGGCAACACCACCGGAAAGTTTTGCAAGTCTCTCCTGCAGCTTCTCACGATCAAAGTCAGAGGTCGTCTCTTCGATCTGGTTCTTGATCTGAGCAACACGCGCCTTAATGTTTTTGCTGCTGCCTGCGCCATCAACGATGACTGTATTCTCTTTCTGAACCTTAACGGATTTCGCGCGACCCAGCATATCGATCGTTGCATCCTGAAGGTTCAGGCCTACTTCCTCGCTGATCACCTGACCGCCTGTCAGGATCGCGATATCCTCCAGCATCGCTTTTCTTCTGTCTCCATAACCCGGAGCCTTAACTGCTACCACATTAAATGTTCCACGCAGTTTATTTACGATCAATGTCGTCAACGCTTCTCCCTCTACATCCTCAGCAATGATCAGAAGCCTTGCGCCGGACTGTACGATCTGCTCTAACAACGGAAGGATATCCTGAATATTGCTGATTTTCTTATCTGTGATCAAGATATACGGATTCTCCAGAACCGCTTCCATCTTATCCATATCTGTTGCCATATAAGCGGAGATATAACCACGGTCGAACTGCATACCTTCTACCAGATCAAGCTCCGTCTTCATAGTCTTACTTTCCTCAATGGTGATGACGCCATTATTGGAAACCTTCTCCATTGCGTCTGCCACCATATTTCC
Source organism: Lachnospiraceae bacterium (assembly GCA_029062895.1). Lineage (GTDB taxonomy): Bacteria > Bacillota > Clostridia > Lachnospirales > Lachnospiraceae > NK4A136. Next base: position 1,065 of record JAIDPF010000115.1, on the reverse strand, counting down.
TACTTCGTCATCCCCTGCGGAAATCGCTGCCACTCTTGCAATCTGCTCCTTGCCCTTTACCTTTGCGCTCATCTTGGCAATCGCTGCTACAGCACATTCCGTTGCCTGCTTCATACCTTTTCTTAAGATGATCGGATTCGCTCCTGCTGCCAGATTCTTCATTCCTTCATTGATCATCGCCTGCGCAAGGACTGTTGCTGTCGTCGTACCGTCACCTGCCACGTCGTTAGTCTTAGTAGCAACCTCCTTTACGAGCTGTGCGCCCATATTCTCAAAGGCGTCCTCCAGCTCAATCTCCTTTGCAATCGTCACGCCGTCGTTTGTAATCAGCGGTGTTCCGAAGGATTTATCCAAAACTACGTTTCTTCCTTTGGGTCCCAATGTTACCCTGACTGTATCAGCCAGCTGATTAACGCCCGATTCCAATGCTGCACGCGCCTCTGCGCCATATTTAATTTCCTTTGCCATGATTGTTTTCCTCCATAATTTAATTTCTCAGGTTTTCAATTATTTAATGATTGCAAGAATATCATTCTGCTTTACAATGATGTAATCCTGATCGTCAATCTTTACTTCATTGCCGGAATACTTGGAATAAATGACCTGATCGCCCTTCTTTACTTCCATTTTTACCTCTTCCGTTCCCGGTCCTACGGCAACGACTTCTGCCTGCTGCGGCTTCTCCTTATTCTGTCCGGGCAGAATGATGCCGGATTTCGTGGTCTCCTCTGCTGCAAGCGGTTTTAATACAACCCTGTCACCCAATGGTACTAACTTCATTGATATATCCTCCTTAATTCATAATTTAATATGCCCTCGAACTTGTTAGCACTCATCATGTTTGAGTGCTAACTACATTAGACATAATAATTACACTTCCAAATATATGCAAATCCGAATTTATTTATTTAACTTGTTTTTTCTCTATATATCTAATTTTTTCTTTTATTTACTCTTATTTTCTTTTAATTTGATATTATTATAGTTTACTTTTTAAGATGGAAAATTTCGTTTTTATTTCACAATCATTTTTCTTTTCAACCGTGGAAATAAATGGTATAATAT
>JAIDPF010000114.1 GCA_029062895.1 Lachnospiraceae bacterium | reverse complement strand
CCACTTGTTAATGTCAAAACGCTAAAAAAAATCAATTTTTTCAGATTTGTTTCCATTTTATCGTCTGAACTTTTTAACTCTTGGTTTTTTATTCTAAAATTAATCTTTTCATAATATTCCCCATTTCCCGTATCCTCCTTTTTTGATGGATATCTAACTGTTTTCACATCTTTATTTTCCAATATCTCTTCATTTATTTTAGCATCATTTTCCAACAGGATCTCTTGACTTTTATCTATTAAGTCTTTGGACTCTTTCCGGTATAGTTTTGCAATATCCTCTATAATAAAATTTTCCTCTCTGACAATCCGGTAAAACTGATACCCCATCATCACAGCCTGTTGTTCCGTATGGTCGATCCTACCAATCAGATAATCCGCAAATTCCCTTATCCCCTCTCTGATATCCCCCTCGTAAAAGGGATGAAAGAGTAGACGGACTTCTTCTCTTTCCGTATGTATAAAAATATACTCCGGCAATAAAACGACATGCCCTTCATCCAGCATATATTCCTGAATTGCCGCAATCGCACCCGTCAATCCAATCAGGATCATCCTCACATCCTCCAACTGCATTTCCCTGTTCTTGTACACTTTACTAAGAGACTGAAATGACTCTATTTTATAATAAATATCATCTCTATCATCAATCGACCGCAATTCCATCGGCAGTAAGTAATTAATCTGATTTTCTGCCAGCATACGGAGTTCATAATTTTCCTCTCCCCGCTCGTTTTTATATACCAGATAATTCTGGTTCAGACTTTTCTGATATTCCATTTTTGTAATCAATTGATTAGATTCCTGCATATCTTTTTCCCCCTTTTGTACCTTACTTAAAAAGTACGATCTGTCGACTGCGCCTTCCGTACTCTCTCTATAGTTCTTAAAATACTGCAACTTCGAAGTCTTTCCGCCGTCTGTTCAACACAAATCTCCCATCTGTCATCCTGATAAATATCCAGAAGAAAAATTGCTTCCGGGATCTGCATGACACCTATGATTTTTACTGTGATAGCCCGGTAATCTACACTTACAATGATATCCTGAATCTCCATGGCAACCGTTTTCTGTGCCAACAATTCCTCTGCTCTGGCTGCAGCTGCGCTGGCAAGCGCTTCATTGTCTGCCTCTGCCATCTGACTTCCCCTAATTGCCGCAATACCAGCGCACTCCATCAGCAGAGTTTTATTATATAAAAAGAATCCCAGCCAAATCACCAGCAGACTGATCATAATGATGATTGGAATCAGAATGCATGCCTCTATCGTCATCATGCCTTTGTTATTTCTATTTTGACAGCTTTGAACAAATTTCTTTTCTTTCATATAAATAACTATGCCTTTCCGTAATCTGCAAATTCTCGACAACGAAAAGCATAAGCTTTTTGTTGTATGCTGCCGTAGGCACAATATTTGCAAAACAAATTTATTTTTTGAAAAAATCTATGATTCTGCAATCTATCCTTCATGCCGCTTTCAGCGGCTCAAATAGAAAACAATATTACAATATTATAAGATATCCCAGCAGCAGAAAAGGAATAAACGGAATGGTTGTTCCCCGCCTTGCCTTTTTGATTACAATTAACACTATTGAAAAAACTGCCGCTGCCAGTATCGCATCCATCAATAGCAAAAGCGTATCCTGATAACCTATCACTCCGCCGATGACAGCAGTCATAATTCCATCCGCCGTCCCAATACATCCCCCGCAAAACCGTCCTATCAAAAGCAGAAGTATGCCGATCAGGATACCCACAACATATAAATATCCGTCCTTCCGCCAGTCTATTTCCTTGTTAACTGCCATTAAAATCCCTCCTGCCAGAACATCCAGAATCAGCAATCCTGCAGGAAGTCTTTTTCCTCGTATATCCCATATACTTCCTGCCGTCAGCATTATGACCGTACCAATTCTCTGTAGCGTCATGTTATAACCATACCTTTCCTGCTTAATTACCCGTTCCACATCTCGAACACGCCGATTTATCTCCTACCTGCGAAATTGGGACCTCTGTGATCGTCCTTTTTAACCCGCTGCAGGTCAATGATGTATGATAACATTTACCGTAATCAGTAATAAAATAAATCTCCGCATCCCCATCGCCACATAATTCACATGCAGCATAAATCCCACCGCTTTGGTTCCGGTATAGATCAAGTTCACCGTTTGCGACCGGTCGGATACTTAGATCAAGATAAGTACATGTCTTTGTCAAATGAAAGACAGTTCCTGTCTCCGTAATATAGACCATTCTTTCCCCAGCGTCGTTTGTATTGATTGAAGCAACCTCATATCCGGTCCACGCCCGTACTCTGCACCGATTCAATATCGGATAGGCGGGAAGAAAGAAAAAATTATTCTGTGGTTCTATTTCATAGGAAACCACAAGATCGATCACATCTCCTTCTGTCATGATCCGGGAATATAAAAAATTCAATCCTTCGCTTTTGCCTACCACCCCTGAGGAACGCAGTTCTTGCTGCATCAGCCCGTTTATCAGATTGTTTTTTACATACTGCTCTCCCAGTATAGTCGCTGCGATGCTGCCTATATCTCCACTGTCAGCGTTTATTTCATTATCTTCCGTGTTTCCTGCAAGAACCTCTGCAGCTAACCCGGTTGCCGGTGCATAGATCGCCATCTTTTTTGCTATCTGATGAAGCCGCTGCTCTAAGATTCCATAAAAATACAACATATCCATAAGCGAAAGTATCGTTATCATAAAGAAAAGAAACAGAGGAAGCAATATCGCTGCTTCCAGAGTCATACTGCCGGAATACTTTTTATTTTTGATCTGTTTTATCATCCTGTCCTCCTGTATTTATATGACCCTGTTACTTTAATAGAAGATCCGCTAAGACATCCTTTCCCGAACATAAGAAGGTTATCGATAAAGCCGGAAGGCTTCTGATACCCCAGATCAGATAGGAGAAATGAGTTTAGAAATCGCATGTTGAGTAAATATATCCGGAAAAGGACATCTTACCGGACCTTCTATCATCATCTCTAAGGAAGCGCTTTAATCAGCGTTTTCCTATGTATAACGACAGCTTCTCTGCAATAAAAAACTGTATCCATAACTGCTTGAAAACACCATTTGAAACGTAAGTGCAGCAACACATTGATCCAGACAAAAATTTTCATAGCCTGCAACTTTTCTGATATTCATTTCCACAATATCCATACACCTCCCTGTTCTCTCCTCTATCGGCACCATATATAACAGTAATCTCAAATAATCCTCATAGTTCAGACCGGACTCTCCTTCATCATCTGATGAATTTTCCTCTCCCACCATGTCGCTGACTGTTTCCACAGTAAGTCCTAATGCATTTTCCAGACTCAGATTCCATTCTCCTTCTCCCTTGATCAAGGGAACTCTGTTGCCTGAAAATAGCTGTTTGACATCTACAATGCTTTCCGCATAGATCCATGCCGCTATGATTGCCGTCTCAAACAGAATCTCATATTCTGGAAAAAGTAGGATAAAGGATAACGAAGCTGCCAAAGCTTTCGCTTCTGTCCTCATATTCTGATTGCTAAAAAAATAAATGCTGTTTGCTCCGCCTCTGATTAATAGGATCTTCTCTGCAGCAATTCTCAGATTATCCGTATCATTGCTCCTTCCTGCTATGATATATTCCGTTTCATAACACAGCGGACTCCCTTCTTTTCTCTGACTGTAGTTACCGCATTTTTCCATAATATATTCATCAAATAAAAGTCCTTCCACCAGCGGCGTATATTCTCTCCAGCTCTCTTCCATACCATTACCTGTAACCAGACTTCTTCCCGTAACATAACTGGCAGGATTAATAGATGCACTAGATACTTCATCCTCACAGACCAGAGAAAGAATTCCACGATATCTGAGTTCATTTAGAGAATCTGTCGGATCATCTTTTTCGGGCTCGTTCCATTCCTCCCCTTCCTCCAGATCCTCCGGCGGAGAGATCTCAATACTGTCGATTGCATTCCGGGCATTGTCATTTTCAACCATAATATCGCTGTCATACAATCCCGCCCTCTCTGTAATCGCGATCATATCCTGCAGACCATCTACATAATCCATCCCATATTTATTTAACATATATGAGAGTGCCATATATCGAAACACCACACCCTTTTCATCTGTTGCACGAGATGCCGCCAGAATATCCACCGATTCCATATTCAATCCCAAAAAATCTCTACTCTGCAAAATCGGAAGCTCCCTCCACGGCTGCAGATTATAAGAAATATACTCCGCAAAATGCTCTTTCAGATGATCCAGAGATCCTGTCGACTGTTCATAAGCCAAATCAATAAATAAAAGGTCATATTGTTCCAATAAGGGTCTGTTATACTCTGCAAGGACAGAATCCATGCCCATATCTACAACACATTCCAGCTGAAGCTTCATTGCATTGATCCTGCTGCCTTCTATCATTGTCAAGATCAGTGGGATGATCACTGCTATCATCAATACAAAATATACATTCAGCTCTCCTTCATATGATCTATGTATCTGTAAACTAATTCTCTGCTGTTTGACTGCTGCCATGTTCTGTCCTCATTAATATTATTTTTATTAAACTCTTTTGACTTTATAATCTGATCGGACGATTCTTTGATCTGACCTACATGTCATATTAAAAACTTGACGTTTTCCGTGTAATCTGTTCAAACAGACTCTCCACAATATCTGTAATCTCATTCCTAAAAATGATTACCAGACCGATCAATACGACAATAATCAAAATGATCTCTACTGTTCCCATGCCATCATCTTCTTTCATAAATTTTCTAATCATATCCATCTGCGTCCCCTCCTTTCCTGTTTCCCTCACTGATCTATATCCATGGGTCACATCCCAATTGATAAAAAAGATGGAACCATGATGACAACCATAACAATACCCAACATCAGGAACATAGGAATCATCAACTTGGAACCGGCTGTTTCCCCCAGCCGTTTTGCGTTGCTCTTTCTTTCTTCAAAGGCATCTTTTACCTCCCGGTTCAATTCCGGTAGAAACCCCTTTGCGCCCATTCTGACATTTTGTTCCAGCAGCGTAGCCAATTTAACATACTTCTGCACCTGACACCGGCCTGCAAAATGTTGATATGCCTCTATCTCTCCGATACCGCTTTCCATTTCATATAAAGTAAACAGCATCTCCTCATAAACATATCTGGCTGCCTGTCCCTTCTCCCTGCGCCGCCTGTAATCCGTCACAACTTTTTTCCATGCCCCTCTGACGGTCATACCCGCTCCGATAAAAAGTGTCATCTTACTGACCACCTCAGGATAATCCAACAACATCTGCTCGCTGCGTTCCTTTATCTTTTTATCCAGATCATTGCTCTGTCCCCAAAAGACAGCGGCACTGCAGCAGATCACAAGCAGCAGCAAGATTAATGCATTCTGCTTTTTCTGTTCTGACCAGACCACCTTTACGCCGTCTAACTCTTCCGGCAGAAGAATCTCCGTTTCCTCCGGCGACCGGCTGACGACCTCATCCAGTCTTTGCTGCAGATCTCTCCTAATCTGTTCTTCCCTGCTAAGCTCCATGGGATAAATCATCAGGGGAAAGCTATAAATCTCTACAAAATCCCTGTAGGTGACTGTTGCCGATAATGTGATCAACTCACCCTCTTCTGAAATCTTTTCACCAAATACTCCATATCGGTCCAATACATCTTCATTACTGCTGCTCCATTTGATCTGAAATGGATAACCCTTGACCTCTTCAACCAAATTTACTTTTTGGCTAACCTGATCTGCCGATGCATTCTCCCCAAGGACTGTTCCTTCCAACGCTTCATAAAAGGAGGGAAGCATTTCCTGAATTTCATCCCCAGTATACTTTCTTTCTTCTATGGTGATCTCCATCGTCTGACTTGTATCTTCCCCGATCGACGCAGTAAGATATGCCGTATATTTTCCTTCCGAATATTCCCGTCGGTTTAGAATCCTTCCGTCCTGCAGATATCCATCTCCCTGATCCTTGATCTCTATCAGAACAGCAACAGCACAACCTACAAATAACGTCAGAAGACAGAGCGCCACCTTTTCCGCCAGAAACCATTTTGCCTGAGTTTTTACATTATCCGCAGGATGAAGCGTCCTGAGCTTCTCTCCATCCTTGGCAAAAACAGACCATCCGCCGACACGCTCGGCAATCCATACGCCCGCCCGGTAGAACGGTTGCAGAAAAGCTGAAAGTTCTTTCCCTTCCGGCAGTTTTTCCTTCCTTGTAAGTAGAAGGAAAAAAAACTGTATTCCCAATACAACAACCAAAACTCCAATGATCATTGATATTATTTCCTTTCCGTATCTATGCTGATTATTTCTTTATAGATCTATATGAATAATCTTTTCCGCCATCAAGTATGCGGCAATATAGACAGCCAGCAAAACGGTCATGATTACAATTCCCACCAGATTGTGATACATCCCGTCAAAAAATCCCGGCGAAGATGCATCAATATATAAAATGATGGCAAATGGCACAATATCCATGATTCTCTGCTCCAGACGCTTTGCGCTGATCATCGTGGTAATCTCTCGTTTGACTTCTATTTTGTCACTAATGACATCCGCCGTATTTTTCAATATCCCCACAAGATTGCCGCCGCTTTTCTTCGCGATATGAAATACTTCCGCAAAATCTCTGATATCCGCGACCTGACATCTTGTGGCAAAATCAGAAAGAATATCTTCTATATTGCGATTATTCCTCAGCTCCAATGTCAGATGATAAAGTTCTTTCGCCATCATAGACTGTTTACCATATAATAGACAGATATCCCGATATGCATGGATAAATGCGTTTTCTATGGAATATCCCGCCTGCAGACCTGCAATGACGGCATGCATCATCTCTTTGAACTGAAGATTCAATTCCTCCTTACGCTTATGTAGCAAATCTTTTTTCTTTAGACGCAGAAGAAAAATCAAAACTGGTATCAGCAATAACACAAATACAATCACCGAACGATAAAACACATAAGATACTAATGCTGCGATCCCCACTCCCTGCAAACCATACTTTAAGAGTTCTATAATATTCATCTGATAACTATCGTAAGATTCCGGCTGCCCTGAGTTTTGCGTCCGAGCGAAGTTTTTCCTTTGCCAAAAGCCTGCCTCTGATCTTTCCCTGCTCATCTTCCCCATCCTCCTGAAATGCATATAATATGGAAGTTTTGATCTCATTGTTTTCATAACCGAGCACTTCAACGATCTCCAGTACCTTTCTGCTCTTATCCCGAAGTCTTCCCAAATGCACAATAATATCAATTCCACTGGCGATCTGCCCTCTGATTGCCGCCAGAGGAAGATCCATTGCCATCATAATCATCGTCTCCAGACGGGACAGCATATCCCTCGCGCTATTGGCGTGACCCGTAGAAAGGGAACCGTCATGCCCGGTATTTAATGCTTGTATCATATCAATCGCTTCCCCTCCACGCACTTCTCCCACAATGATCCGATCCGGACGCATCCGAAGACTTGACTTAATCAGATCCCGGATGCTGATCGGCTCACAACCTTCCACATTGGCATTTCTGGTTTCCAAGCGAACCAGATTCGACACCCCCTGAATTTGCAGTTCAGCACTGTCTTCTATTGTGATAATCCTTTCATCCTTAGGTATGTAATCAGACAATGCATTTAAAAATGTGGTCTTGCCGCTGCCGGTACCGCCGCTGATAAAGATGTTATAACCCGCTACCACAAGATCCCTTAGAAAATCAACAACTTCTTCACTAATCGCGCCAAACGCAAGCAGATCCTTCATCTGGATCGGATGTTCCGGAAATCTCCGGATGGTAACAATCGGTCCATTTAATGCCACCGGCGCAAGTACAATATTGACCCGCGAGCCATTTTCCAGTCTGGCATCCGCGATTGGCGACGCCTCATTTACCGTACGGTTACACTTTGCAACGATCTGCTGGATCACATCCTCTAATTTTTCCGGCGATTCAAAGGTTTTGTCCCATTGCATCAGCCTGCCATTACGCTCTATAAAAATATTATCTATTCCATTGATCATAATCTCCGTGACGCCGGGATCAGAAGTCAGTTCTTCTAAAATATCCAGTTTTCTGATGGCATAAAACAATTCTTTGGAAAGCGCTTTCTTCTGCTCATAAACAAGACCATATTCCCGCCCTTTTTGGATGATCACCTGATCAATCAGATCCCGAATTTCTTCATCCGTCATTTCCCTAAAAAGACTAATACGCTCCTGTACCGCCTCTTTTAATTCTGTTCTAATTATTTTTTCCGACTTTTTCTTATTCACGATATACTCCGCCTATTCTTATTAAACTATGCCGGCATCACAGCGATCTGTCTCACATAATCCGCCAGTTCCCCATAACTCATCTCCTCCAATGTCGCGGGAAGAGATTTAAAAATAGGGAACTCCAGCTTTTTGGTTTTGGTAATGATATCCTGATATTCCTGCCGTGCCAAAAGATCTTCATATTCTTTCATCTTATGACGTGCCACGCCGTCCGTCCGGTTTAATGTGTAGATATAACTGCATTCCCGCAAAACGTCAGGAAGTCCCTGTACCAACTCCGAAAGATCCAGAATAATGACGTCATAATTGGCACATTCCTTTAAACTATGGATCAGCAAAAGCCAATCCTCTGCCTTTACTGCCGCAATATCCATATAGGAAAATGCCGGTGCCACATAATTCAAGCCATTTACATTGGACACCATACTTTCCAGTTTATATAAAAATCGTTCTTTTCCATTGCCCAGAAAATATACCAGATCCGTCAGATCCTTTTCCTCTTCCCTGCCAAGCAGTCCGGACAACCCGGAAAAAGGTTCAAAATTCAGATATAAAACACTCTGCTTTTTTGCCAGAAACTGTCCCAAAAGAAGTGAAAAAGAAGTCTGGATACCCCTTCCAAGGGGTGAATACACACCAATTAAGCTGCTATCCTTTTGCACCGTTCCATGTCCCTTTACCGTACCATTCCAATCTGCGTACAACTCTAAGATCTTCTTCCGAATCATCTCAGCAGACTGATATTTATGGATGATTCTTTCTGCTTTTTCGGACATACTGCCTTTATCCTGCAGCAGTATGATCATCCCGGAAGATTTCTTTTCTGCCAGATCCTGAAACATACTTTCTCCGACCAAAATAATTTCAAATTCTTTTTTAGCATTTTCTCTCTGAAATTCCCCTAGATCCCCATAAATACTAACAGAAAACGGAAAGGAATTTCTGCTGATCAGATACTGCTGCAGCTTCTCCATATATTTTTCATCGGGATCACAGATTGCTAAACGATCGTTTTTCAAAACAATTCCTCCTAACTTATACGGACAATCAAAAATGCAATTAGAATAGCTATGCTATAATGAATGACGCATCTTTGCTCTCCTGACTTTTCATTATGATGCATTTGTTCTGTCCGATCCATATGATTCATGTAACTGATTTTTTTAATCTCTCCTATCTGATCTTTTTGCATATTTTTGTTACATCGTTTACCATTTCTTATTTGTTCTATATGATTTTTTTGTCTGGGAATAAATTTTCTATGTTGGTCATCCGTCACCCCCTTTTTTAATTTCTTAAATTTTTCGTCAAATAAAAATGTCATTTTTGCAGATTTCCCTGCTGAATAAAAAATTACCTCCTTTCCCAGATTTTTCATTACATGTTGTTTTGTTACCTTAAGTATTTGTTGATCCACGGAATTTTTTCGTCGAAGGACGAATAAGATACTACCTTTGATTATCCCCATTGCTGCGCCTGCAAATAAGGAATAGATAAAGATCGTCATGCCTTGTTTCCATCCGAGAATTACCGTTACAACGGATAGAAGTTTAATGTCTCCTGCTCCCAGACATCTGATGATATATAACGGGAACAAAATCAGAATACTGCCGATAAGATCTTTAACGGCTCCGAACATTCCTGGCGGACCGGCTCTGTACAGTTGATAGATCACGCCGACCGCCATTCCTGCCATCGTCAAAACGTTAGGTATTCTGTATGTCCTGAGGTCTAAAATCACCGCCAGAACCAGAAAAAAGAATAATCCTGCAATCATTGTTACCTCACATATTTACACATTTCACACATCTCAAGCATTACATTCCGCATTTAAAAAGAGGACATTACTTTTGTTAAAAACACTAAAATGCAACGTAATTCATAAATCTTTGTTTCTTGGGAAAATCTGTTAATTAAACAATACCCTCAGATTCTATTAGGTTGTAACAGATTTCGCAGAAGATCCTGCTTTGACTTTTCGTTTTGACTTGTTTTGAATCGTATCACAATATTTTTTATTTGTCCAGAAAAATTTTTAAAATTTCTGTTTTTTTACAGAACATCCTGATTTTTAACTGTTTTTGAAATATTACTTGATTTTATTTTAATTTTAATAAAATTTTTGTTTTGTTTAAATGTATGCAAACCCGCGTCAAATCTATCTATTTTCACATTTAGATCAGCGCTGCCTTAGATATGCAAGAAGCCCCTCACAGCTTTCTGAAACATCTTTATATGTTGCATCAAAATTTCCTGTATACCATGGATCGGCAATATCCTCATTCGAACCGACAAAAGTTTTGAACTTATATAGCTTACCGTCCGGGTCGCCTCTTAGTATCCGGTTAAGATTTCTCATATTCCATTCATCCATACCAATAATATAATCAAACCGGTCGTAATCCGCCCATGAAATCTGTCTGGCCTTATGAGGAAGCACAGGAATACCCACCTCTTTTAATTTTCTTACCGTTCCATGATGGGGAGGATTGCCGATTTCCTCAGTGCTTGTAGCCATAGAATCAATATAAAACTGATCAGCAATCCCCATGGTATTAACCATGTGTTGAAGTACAAACTGGCTCATGGTGCTGCGACAAATGTTGCCGTGGCAGACAAATAATATTTTAATCATATTTTTTTATTCTCCTTTATCTGAATATATCTTCATTTTTCCCTTGTTTTGTGTGGGTTGCAGGGATTTCCTATTTTCATGGAATTTCCCTGTATTTCCGTATAAGTATTCATAAATTTATACAATTTCCCTTATATCATTAAAAAGTGTGATTACCTCTGATAATCTTTATCAGCTTATTTTTTTTCTCAAACAAAAGGTCCCTCATTTGCTCTGCCTCTCTTGTGTCCTGATATAACTGTCTGATATCGGTTTCCTTCTTTGGTCCGCCTGTTTTCCTGTCAAAAACCATATTTGTATAACAGCTGTGCGTCCAAAAATTTCTTCTTTGATAAATAGATTTTAAGTCCTCGTATTCTGAATCTAAAATAACCCTTTTATTTTTCCTTTTTTCCTGCTTCTGGATCATTATGATAATCTTGCTAATATTGTATCTCTCAACCTCCTTTAATCCTTCATAAATACCTTTTCCACTTAAAGCAGCATAAATTCCTTCCAGATGCATTTCTATAAACTGATAATGTTCCATCAAAATACTGTGGGCCGTTCTAAATTCACTTAAATTCATATTATTTCCGTACCTTTCCTTTGTGTCTACAAATTAATTTCAAATCAAAAGCTCAGCATCAGCTTCCACTTTTCATAATGCTATTCATCAACTGTTCTACCGCATCACAAACATCCTCAAACGCAATATCCGCCGCATATTCAAAATCCTTTTGATAGTTATCCCACTGCTTCTGCATAATCTCACTGTTTCTAACAGTATCCATTATTCTACGATAATCCTTAACCACTGCCTTTGAACCACGTTTCTCCGTTGTTGCATTCAATGCATCCTTTAATGCATTTGGCTCTATATTTGAACATTGCAGCTTAGTCAATATATATATCGTAATAATCTCTTGGTTTTGTATTCTGATCACCTCTGGATATTACCGTTTCCAATTTTTCCGCCATTATTGTTTCTAAGTTGTAAGCAAGCACCGAGATACTTCTGTCTACTAAAAGAAGTTTGAATTGATATTCAATTTCTTTTGGAGTTATCTTATCACCCGTGGTAATATCCAATTTCAAAGGAACTGCCATAGGCGGATAATTTGCAGATAGTGAAACACAATAGCCTGTATATTCATCTCCTTCACGAATTTCTCCAATACTCCGAAAACTAAATGTTACATCATCAGCCAATTCTATTTTACAGATTTCCTCAAACATTTCCCGGACAGTCTGTTCATTTACAGGCAATCCCGTTATTGTCGCATCCATATCCATAGTTGCTCTGGTATCAAGACCCACCATTGCAGCAATCAAAAATCCACCTTTCAGGATAAAATTTCGCTGATACTTTGAAACAGATATTCGTTCCAACAATCTCTCCAACATAAAATTCTGCATTACAAGCTGTGCTGATATATGTTTCTCATTTGCAATATTTTTAATAATTGCCTTTAGTTGCATAGCATTCTTCATAGCAACACCTCCAAATACGACCTGAGCCTTGCTTCAACCTTTAAAATTTTTGCATACTCTGACAAGATCGGAATATTTTTATCAGTTCTAGTTATAAAGTGTTTAAATGCTTCCGTCACCACCTGAATATCCACACGGCTATGAGGTCTTAAAATATCACAAAGTGTTCGCTCTACATTATAAGCTCTTACTGTATTTCCTCCCGGCGTAGTCACTTCTGCTATTCCCAAATCATATAACTCTTTTTTACACTGCACACACCGAATATTCTCTTCCTTTGGCTTTGTCAAATTGTAATTCACCGGAAACGTCATATTATATCTGTTCGGTGTTCTATCGGTTAGATCCCATAGAAACAATGCCGTTTCATGAGAATAAATCCCTCTTTTAAATCGATTCTGCAAGTTAAAAATCTCATCATCCCAGACTTCCGGCAAAATATAAACGCCTCTGGCAGATTTCTCAATCATACCTTTATCAACAAGATATTTGATATTACCACGAGAAAAACCTGCTGCAACCACCATTGCAGTAGTAACTGTACCATTATTCTTTTTTGCCATCTTGATAATTTCTTCAGTTGCTCCCACAATAATCAGCTTCTTTCTGTTGACTTTTATGCTTGCAATTATATTCTTATAAAGCATAAAAGTCAATTTCTATATCTGCTTAGTCAAATTGAGTAGACAATGTCTACCCAATTTGTATCATAATCCAATATTAAGATTTCTACCGAATTTCCCATTTCATTTTTTCGTTGTCATTGTCTTAATAAGGCTCTATCCAAACTTAAATGGTATAGTAGTTGTGTAGTAAGCGCCTTATTAAACCATAAAACCATTGATTTTGCAGACTTTTCCGGAACTTTTCAAGATACTGTTAGGGGGAATTCGAACCCCTCCTATGAAATGCAAAACTTGAATTATTGTACTTTCATATATTATAAAGACCAAAACGATGTATTTTTTATATAATGACCTCAGCCTTTAAAATTGCATGATCTGGAAGACCTTTTGGCTAATTGAGTAATTACTGTTGCTTGGAAAACTTGCAGCTCCATGCATGTTCCATTCAAAAATTTTCAAATAATTATTACTTCTAGTCTAAATATATCTTTTAATTTCATTCACCACAATATATCCCTGTCTTCTTTCTACTCATTGTACTTTTCCATATATTCTTTTCTAATTTCAGACAGACTCTTTCCAGAACTCTTCTGAATTGCAAACTTATATGTCTCGACCGCCTGCCAGCCCGTCAGACCTTTCAACCACTTAAGCATGGACATCTCTTCCCCATCAACAGATACATGCCCATTGGCAAGTAACTCTGACTCCGAATCATATCCTTTAGCTGTGAGGATATCCCCAGCAGAAACGACACCCCACTCAAGCATATCCGCAATCTTCGGAAGTGCCTTTCTTTCCAACGAACCAAACGGCTTTCTCATTTCCTTGACCCAGTCATTTGGCTGCTCGATGATTTCAAACTTGGGAGCCGGCTCGGAATCACCAATTTTGAATAGCTTTATCTCACAAAGAATAAACCCTATTCTCTCATCAGTATGATTGTTGAGCCACTCAATTGCAGCCCTATGTTCCGACCGTGCTTTTCTCACAAGCCATATTACAAGGTCGGCAGACTTCCCGGATGCATATGTGATGAGTTTTCCAAGATGATCATGATCTGTCTCCTCCAGTTGATTTTCAATGATTACCTTTTTGCCTGTATCTGCATCTGTAGCAAAAATATCCACATTAAAATCACCAACAGAACTTTCCGTCTCTTCTATTAAAATATCTATACCTACAGTTTCGCTTAAAACACCAATATTTTTTGCAAGCCAAGGTGTAAAGTCACGAGCCTCATGAGGCCATACTTCTCGTAGGTCTTTTATTTCTTTAAGGGTGCCAAGTTCTATCATATCTGTCACCATCCTTTGCAAATAAAGTAAACTACTTTAATTTAAATTTTATCATAACAGTCGTGTTTTTACCAGTAAAAAGCACCGTCACTTTGCTACCATTCATAAATTCAAATTTGAATAACCTCGCTCCATAGTCAACTAACTATCAACTACTATACATCCGGAAATTATATTTACAAAAAATCTTAATACTATCTTTACACCAGCCTCAATCCTTTTCAAGAACAAATAGCAGCCTCCTTACTCTTGGAAACTGCTATTTTATCATTTACCTATTTCTGTGTCATTCAGGGCTCTTTCAAAAAAATGGTGTAGTAAACGCCTTGCCTTTCCGTGAAATCATTGATTTTACAAGCTTTTCCGGAACATTTCAAGATACTGCCATGGCACACAAAAAGTATCTTAATCATGTTCATTTTCCTCCTGAAATGCTATGGTAACACGAACATCCCATTTTTCAAAGCAAAATCCGTAAAAGATCATACTATTTAATGCTCGCACGCCATCCGGAATACAATAGCGCTACTTACAAGCAATATAAATATCCATACTCTCTCCGTCGGTTTCAAAGCAGGGGATAACGCCCTTTTCCGTGCGGTCCAGACCATTCACACGCATATACTCCATAAGTGTTTTATAGGCGTTGGGAATGGTCACAAAAGGATTTTCAAAGGGCTTTTCAACGTGGATTGCCGCATACCTGTGGGCTGCCTGCTCATGTATTTCAATGTCAGGAGGGACGACCCCATCAGGCAGTATCCATGCTGCTTCGTAGCCGTGCATATTGAAAACATTTATCTGCTCCTGTGACACATTTGGAAAATCCCAGCCAATGACACGAGGGTTATCCACGCCACAGCTGCGGGCAATAGCAAATACTCTGTCGATAGCGTCCCCCTCGGGCTCGGAGCTTATAACGGCATGCTTTATATAGCGGAAAGCGGGAACGGTCTCGACACGCAAATTTGTATACGCTTCGCCACAAGCAACCATATCATTGCGGAACAAGTTATCCAGCGAGCAATTAAAAAGCCGGCAAAGTTCTATAGCCTTGTCCATTTCGGGTTGCGCTGAATCCAACTCCCATTTTGATACGGTTTGACGGCTGATATTCATTTTTTCAGCCAAATCCTCCTGGGTCATGTTCCCTTTTAGATGTCTTAAAAACTGCAAATTTTTTCCGAAACTCATAAAATATTCTCCTTTTATTTTCTTGCGCCGCGCCGCATTATCAGTATAGTAGTTTCCTAGACAAGCCACAACCAATCTATGTGCGCTGTTTTTTTGGATCGCGCAACTTCAAAGTGCGGAGAATATTTTGGGCAAAACTGGCTTTTCTCTTGATAAGTTCGGCTTGTGCAATAAAGCAAACGACAGTATCCTCATTTTGTCTAGTCACAAAAATCTTGGTTGTTAAATAGTTTATTTAATTCCCATCCATGATGAAATAACCATCATATCCTGCAAGCTGTGCACAACGTCGTGTTATTGAGAAGATTGGCAGAAGAATGGAATTAACGCAAGCTGGTAAAGATATTTTCCCTTTTGTTAATACGATTTTGCAAGGGACAGAACAAATAAGTAACTATGGAAAAAGCCTGTCTGAAATTACAGGATCGCTCAAACTGGCAATTCCCGACTCTATTCTGATATACACCATGCAGCCGTTCATACAGACATTTTTACATGAAGCCCCGAAGGTGCTGCTTGTCATTAATTCCATACAATCAGGTGAAATCAATCAAGCTATCATGGACGGAACTGCGGACATAGGTATTAACTGTGAAAAAGAATATTATCCTGATAGCATTGTGCATAAAAGATTAGGGACTTATAAGATACCTCTTGTTGCCTCGCCCTTTGTCTATAGCAGTTTGCTTGATTTTACGACACCACATCAACGCAAACCGTTTAGTCTGATTTGTAATGAACCAGACGGCTATTATCAGGTAGAAATGAATAAATATCTGACAAAAAAGGATATTATTTTAAATCCTCACATGAAAGTGCAGAGTATCGAAGCGGTAAAAAGATGTGTTATGAATAATCTGGGAATTGCAGTTGTCCCCAGTTATTCTGTTGTAGAAGAATTGAAAAATGGCTCTTTAATGCCGATTAAAACGGAACTTGATGATATAACATATCACTCCATTTATGTTTATCACAAGAATAAATGGATAAGCCCACAAATAAAGTTAGCGTTGGATTTATTAAAGAAATATGTAGGGATAAAAGTTATATAGTTTTAAAACATTGAGCTTTTATTTTGAGGCTAAAATCGAATGCCAAACCGTTCTTCAAGATAATATCTTGTATCATCACCCTCTTGCATTTCGGCTCTTCCCTGTCCCCAATGATTATCCGAAAATATTGTACCACATCTTCCGTCATGGGTAGTTTCCTTGTTCCAACATTCGTTTTGGTAAATCAATCTCAGAAATGGCATTAAAACGTAATATATCCTAACTCACTTCTACTCTCTCTGCTGCTCTAGGTTTTTCTGCCACTTCCCGAACAAAAAATGTATCCATGCAATTACAAAGCCAAGGCCCCAGCCAAAAAGTGTGTTCCACCAGATCATATGATAGCCTACACCCGGAATCCCCTGAAAAAGATATGTAGTTGCTACACGAACCGTCAATGCACTGGTTGCCACAAAAGTAGAAAACAGGGCATTGTTTGCACCCTGAAATAAGCCTAATAACGGGAAGTAAGACGCAAACAAAGGCAGGCAAAGTGCAACAAACTGCACATGGGCGGTACAATAACCTACCGCCTCCGGTCCCAATCCAAACGCTTTCACAATAGGTTTTGCAAATATAAAAAATACTATCAGAATACAACCTGAAATGATTTCTGATATCAAGACGGTTTGTTTTGCGCCAGTTTTAACCCGGTCAAGCTTGTTCGCACCAATATTTTGTCCTGTATAAGTACCCTGAGTCGTCATCAATGCACTTGCTGGTAAAGTCATATATGTTTCCACTTTTTGGGCGACCGTGAAAGATCCTGTCATGACCTCTCCGTAACTGTTGACAGCCCTTTGAATAAAAACAAAACCGCATGACACAATAAACTGCTGCAATGCCATGGGAAAGCCTGTTTTCAAAGTCTGCCTTGCAAGCTGCCATTCAAAGGTGAATTCATTTAGCTTCCAGCGAAACAAAGGGTACTTCTTCATCATATAAATAATACCCACTACACAGGAAATAGCTTGTGCAATATCTGTAGCAATAGCCGCACCTACTACCCCCATGTTCAAGTTATAAACAAATAGAATATCCAGCGCAACATTGATCACGCTGGCAACCAGCAGAAAATACAATGTCGCTTTGCTGTCTCCAATTCCCCGAAGGATAGCGGCTACAATATTATATCCAAATTGAAATATCAATCCTGCCGCATAAATCTTGAAATAGGTATCAGCCATGGGAATCAAGCTGTCCGGCGTTGCCAGGATATATTCAAGGGCAAATCGGCTGACTATAATACCTACCGCTGTAGCAAACACACCCATAGCAAGCATAACCAGAAGAGAAGAAGATGCCTGCCTGCGCATATCCTCCTCTTTGCCAGATCCAAAAAGCTGGGCGATCAGGATACAGGCTCCCGCCGAAAAACCATTAGCCAACGCCAGAAAAGCCATTGTGAGAACACCGCAGGCGCCAACTGCTTCCAAGGGAGTTTCTCCGGCAAATCTACCTACAATGATGGTGTCTACCGTGTTATAAAGCTGTTGGAGAAGCAAACCCAAAAGCACCGGCATCATAAAGGATAGGATACCCTTCCACGGTGCTCCTTCCGTCAATGTTTTGGTATTCATTGTTTTTGTTATCCTTTTACACCAAAAGTAATATATTCCACTGTTCTTAGCTCCTTTTCCAAGGTTAAACTGCATTTATATGGAGGCTCCAAGCTGATAGGCTTCTTTGGTTTTTCCTTTCCCAAGCACTTCCCCTAAGTTTTTCCACCTGAGATTTCTTTCATAAGTCCGATACCATGTTACCGCCTGCGAATAATCTCCTCCATCCGCTGTCATCAGCAGCACACTCTTTTTCGGGAATTTGCCGTATCCCAAGCATTCCAGTTCCGCATATAATCTGTCGGCCGCGGTTTTCAATGTACCTGTTATTGTCCAGAAATACAGCGGAGAAGCAAAAACAACCACATCGGCGCTTTCAAATTCAGCATAGATTTGTTCCATATCGTCCTTTTGGCTGCATGGACTTTTGGAATCCTCCCCAGCCCTCAAACACCCTTTGCAACTATGGATTTCCATCCCGTCAAGATAAAAAGTCTTTACCTGGTTTCCTGCGGATTCTGCCCCTTCTGAAAAAGATTCCACCAGTTTTGCCGTATTCCCATTCTTTCTTGCAGCTCCATTTAAAACAATAATTTTTTTATTCATCTGCTCTACGCTCCTGCTTTGTCGTATTGACAAAAATTGCTTCATTATTTCTCAATGGTTCCACTAATTGTCTGCCTAAATATGTTATAACAGAATATACATTGACTTCGAAGATACTAAAATGTTAAAATGGCTTTTAGAAAATCTAAAAGCGAGATGATATTATGTATAGCAGGGAACTTACCACATTTATATCAGTTGTAGAGCAGGGAAGCTTTTTAAAAGCGTCAAAAGAATTGTATATTACGGCTGCATCAGTGATGAACCAGATTAACAAGCTGGAAGCAAATGTTGGTGTAAAATTGATTGAAAGAACCAGTCAGGGAACGCAGCTTACCGCTGCCGGGCGTTCCTTTTACAAAGACGCAAAAAAGATCATAAAACTATCAGAACAGGCGATAGCCCGTACCCGCCAGATTGCTAAGAATGAAAAACAGGTAATCCGTATTGGAACATCTATTCTCCGTCCATGTAAAATGTTGGTAGATTTATGGTCGGAGATTGATGACGGTACGCTGCCTGTGACGATTCGTATTGTACCTTTTGACGATAGTCCGGCAAGTATGGAAAAAATGTTAGAAACACTCGGCAAAGAAATAGATTGTTTTGTCGGTCCCTGTGATTCCCTCACATGGAAAGAGAAATATAATATCCTTGTGTTAAAACAGGGGGAATGCTGTATTGCCGTTCCACGAAAGCATAGATTAGCCAAAAAGGAAAAACTGCAATGGAGCGATTTGGACGGAGAAAATCTTATGCTTGTAAAACGGGGCGA
>JAIDPF010000113.1 GCA_029062895.1 Lachnospiraceae bacterium | reverse complement strand
TGCCGAACTGTAACGCTTCCTTTCTGTTATGTAGATTTTCAAAGAATGATTTCTTATAACTGAAAGTGTAGCACCCAATGGTTTGATAAACATTAAGAAAATCATGCAAAATGTGTAAAATTGTAAAGAAAAGGTTAAGTTCTATTTCGCAAGGCGATATCCCAATCCCCACACTGTTTCAATGTAATTGCTTTCACTGTGATTTTTCATTTTGGTTCTAAGGTTGCTGATGTGTGTTTTGATGACATTCTCATCGCCCAGATATTCATAGCCCCAGATTGTTTCATAGAGATAAGCCTTTGAAAAGACTTTGTTTGGAGATTGTAACAATAATTCCATGATACCATATTCCTTTGCCGTCAGTTCCAGCTCAATGCCATTAACTTTGAGCATCTTGCTCTCAGTATCCAACGTCAATTCTTTGTATGTGAGTTGCTTTTTCTGATTCTTGCTATGATATCGACGCAAATTTGAAACGACTCTTGCGGTTACTTCTCCCAGGTCAAATGGCTTTGTGATATAATCATCAGCTCCCAATGTCAAAAGATCGATCTTTGTACCCACCAAATCCTTTGCTGAAATCACAATTACAGGGATATCACGGTCTTTTCTGATCTCTCTCAACACTTCATCACCGCTCTTGTAAGGAAGCATCAGATCCAGTAGTACCATATCAAAGTGTTGGTTTTGCAACTGTTTAATGCCATCAAGCCCATTCCAGACAGATACGGTTTCATATCCGTTGTTTTGCAAATTTTGTGCCAATAGTTGATTTACATCTTTTTCATCTTCGATTATCAGAATACGTTCCATATTGATACTGCTCCATGCATTGTCTGCCTTTTGAGGGCATATTCTACAATTCCACAAACCGGAATTTATCTTCCTTTTACTTATTTCTTCTAATTAGTTTATTAAGCATATGGAGTATATAGCCTAACACCCATAATGTAATTGCAAGCACAAAGATAATTATAAATGGAACGATTCCACCAAAATCCATAAAAATCAAACTAGCAGGAAATGGACAACTTCCGCTTATCTTAAAAAGTATAAATGCAAACAACATATATAACAACGGAAAGATAATAACCGAAAAAGTGCCTTTCCAATTCATAGTTCTCTGATCACAGAATACAAACCAATAGACAGCTAAAATGATTGGATTTATGATATGTATAAACCAAAAAGCACCATCCAAATTTAGTCTAATTACTACTGTTGCTATAAAAATAACAAATATATCAACCAAACAAGCCAAATAAATAGAAGAATTCAGCAACTTACCATTTTTTTGTTGTTTTAGAAAGGATACAAAAAATATAACACCTACTAGAATTCCTGATATAAAGCAATATTCACTCATATGCGAAACATCTTTATAATATCCTAGTATAACGCTTATAATAAACAAAACACTTAAAACCAACTCAATATATTTTCTAATCTTACCCATCGTTTCGCTCCTGTAAATTTTGATTTATTAGTGCGATTATAACCTATTTTTAACGTGTACACAACTTTGAAAAGGGAGTTGTTTTTTATAGCAAAATATGCAAATATAAAATTAACACAATCGAACGAAAGGCGGCGCTTAAAATGAATAGAGCAGAAAAAGCAGATGTTCTTTTGGAAAAATTAAAAGAAGATTCGGTGGAATATAGAGACCTTGAAACCGACGGATACAGCCCGGAGGAAACGAAAAAAATGATCCGTTCTCTGATGAATGTCCGAATGCCAAAAGCGCTGTCTGATGAATTGTTAAAATTGCAGGATGAGTATCTTCAGGAAGAACTGCAGGAAAAGGGTATCGTAACTTTGGCGGAGATACCCACCATAAAGGAACAATTGGGTGGCACAGATTACCATATGGAGACCTCTTTTTTTAAGGGAAAGCAGCCTTTTCTTGCGGAAAGATTATCGATCTGGCAGGGGGATATCACAAGGCTGAAAGTCGGTGCAATTGTAAACGCTGCAAACTCACAGATGCTGGGATGCTTTGTGCCCTGTCACAGATGCATCGACAATGCCATTCACAGTGCGGCGGGGATGCAGCTGCGGGAAGAATGCAGTCATATCATGAGCCGCAGACGGCTGCAGTACGGCGGAAACTATGAGGAGCCCACCGGAACAGCTACTCTAACTTCCGGCTACAATCTTCCTTGTGACTATGTGATTCATACAGTGGGGCCGATCGTATATGGAGGATTAAATCAAGCCTTATGTCAAGATCTGCGAAATTGTTATGAAAATGTTTTGCAATGCTGTCTGGAACATAAGATCAGGTCGGTTGCTTTTTGCTGTATTTCCACAGGCGAATTTCATTTTCCGAATGATAAGGCGGCAGAGATTGCAGTAAAAACGGTAACCGATTTTTTAGAAGAAAATGGAGACTGCATGGAACGGATTATTTTTAATGTCTTTAAAGAAAACGATTATGAAATCTACAAAAACATTCTAAAATGAATTTATATAGGATTTGAACGTTAAAAGAAGTAAGAGACTTATTATTGAAAATTTGAGGAGATAGAAAGATGTCGGATTATTTTGGAAAAGAAGTACCTAAACTGGGGTTTGGATTGATGCGTCTGCCAAAGAAGGGACTGCATACGGATATTGAACAGGTAAAGCAGATGGTGGATCTGTTTATGGAGTCCGGATTTACATATTTTGATACGGCGTATGTATATGTCGGTTCGGAAGCGGCGGCCAAAAAGGCTCTTGTGGAACGTTATCCCCGCGAATCCTATACGCTGGCAACAAAGCTGAATGCAATGTTGATAACAAGTGAGAAAGCGGCAAAGAAACAATTTCTTACGAGCCTCGAACGTACCGGCGCGGGGTATTTTGATTATTATCTGCTGCATGCTCTGATGGAAGGGAACTATAAAAAATATGACAAATTCCACCTTTGGGACTTTGTGAATGAGCAGAAGGAAAAAGGACTGATAAAGCATGTAGGATTTTCTTTTCATGCCGGACCCAAACTGCTGGATAATCTGCTTAGGGAACATCCGGAAGTGGATTTTGTGCAGCTGCAGATCAATTATGCGGATTGGGAAAATCCGTCCGTAGCGTCGAGAGCGAATTATGAGGTGGCAAGAGAACATGGGAAATCTATTGTGGTGATGGAGCCGGTGAAGGGGGGAAGCCTTGCCAATCCGCCTAAAGAAGTGAAAAAGTTGTTTGATGAATATCATCCTGATATGTCATACGCGTCGTGGGCGATTCGTTTTGTGGCGTCGTTGGACGGCATTTTAACCGTACTGTCCGGAATGTCCAATACCGCCCAAATGGAAGATAACCTGTCTTATATGAAAGATTTCCGGCCTTTGAATGAGGAGGAACAAAAGATCATCCATCAGGCACAGAGGATTCTCGGCAATTCCTCTACGATTCCCTGTACGGCGTGTCATTACTGTACGGAAGGATGTCCAAAGAAGATTCAGATTCCTGAGATATTTTCTGCCATGAACAAGCAGCTTGGCAATGGGCAGATGGCGGAGGCAGTTTCAGATTATCAGAAAGTGACTGCTTCTGGAGGGCTGGCGTCAGAGTGTATCGGCTGTAAACAGTGCGAACAGGCCTGCCCGCAGCATCTTAATATTACCGATGATCTTAAGAAATGTGTAGAGGCATTGGAAAAATAAGGGTGGTTGTCGTTTGCAAAAAGGAGGATCAGGATGGCTGTATTAACAATCAAGGCTGAGTTTCAGTGCGAAGTAGAAAAAGTGTGGAAAATTGTAACATCATTAGATGAGTATTCATGGCGGAGTGATTTAGATAAGATCGTGGTGACAGTACCGGAAAAAGAGTTTGAGGAACATACAAAAGATGGTTATGTCACGAAATTTCATATTACGGCTTACGATCAATATAAGAGATATGAATTTGATATGGAAAACGGCAATATGCGGGGGCATTGGACCGGAAATTTTTCTTATAGTGATGGTACTACCGTAATAGAATTTACAGAAAATGTCACTGCAAAAAAGTTGATCATGAAACCGTTTGTGGGAGCCTATTTAAAACAACAGCAAGCAAAGTATATTCAAGACCTAAGGCATGCATTGGAAGCAGATGGAATTTAGGAGAAGAACGGGAATTTTGCGTTAAACAAAGCCAGAAAGATGTTTAGTGGCATTGAGCTTAGACGCCTTTATTCTACTATAAAACAGGCGGGAATCCAAGGTGATGATGTATTGCGCTATTGTTTGTTTTATTGTAAAATTCTAAAAGTGTTGATATTTAACTAAATAGACCAAGGAGAACGTAGAATGAGAAAAAAACATTGGAAATCTGTAATGTTGTTATTAATGTGTATTATGTTTACGGCATGTGGAAAGGAAGAAATTGAAGATTATGCTACAAATGAGGGGTATACAACAGCGGGCGGTAGCGTTACTTCACAGGCGCAGCAGGATAATGGGGAAGATAATACCCAAAGTGCTGAAAACGAAGAAACGGGCATTCCGCTAGAGGAAGTAAAAATCGGTGTTGTGCATCTTACCTCTCCCGATGATGGAAACGGATATACTTATACACATGATCTGGGGATTCAGGGAATGGAGAGAAACCTTGGTCTTTCGAATGAACAGGTGGTTCGGAAACTGTATGTTGACGATACGGACGCAGCGGCGACAAATCAGGCGATTCAGGAATGTATAGATGAAGGCTGCAACATTATCTTTACGACAAGCTGGGGTTATATGGAACCGACGGCAGAGATGGCGGAAAAGTATCCGGATATTTACTTTTCGCATGGTACCGGATATATGAGCAATGGTAAAAACTTTAACAATTATTTTGGCAGGATTTATCAGGCGCGTTATTTAAGCGGAATTGTAGCAGGTATGAATACGAGAACAAATAGAATAGGTTATGTTGCTGCGATGGATTCATCCAATTCAGAGGTGACCGGAGGCATTGACGCTTTTGCGCTCGGCGTTTATTCTGTGAATCCGGATGCAGAGGTTTATGTCAAAGTTACAAACAGTTGGTTTGATCCGGAAGGTGAGGAGGCGGCAGCGAGACTGCTTGTGGATATGGGGTGTGATGTGATTACGCAGCATTGTGATACATCATATCCGCAGACTGTGGCTGAAGAGAATGGTGTGTATGGGATTGGATATAACTCCGATATGAGTAAAGAAGCGCCAAATGCATGTCTGTGCAGTGTGATCTGGAACTGGAGCGCTTATTATACTTCTTCGGTGCAGAGTATCATTGATGGCACTTGGGATGGCAGTAATTATTTTGGCGGTATGACGGAAAATCTGGTAGGCATTACTGAGCTTTCCGATTTTTGTGTGGAAGGAACGCAAGAAAAGGTTGACGAGGCAAAAGCGATGATTCTGTCGGGCGAGTTTAACGTGTTTGACGGTGTGATTGAGACAAATACCGGAGATACGGTAGGCGAGGAAGGAAAAACTCTGGATGATGCGACCATAACAGGTGGTATTAATTGGTATTTCAAGACGGTGACGGTAGTAGAATAGGAGGAATGGCTATGAATTTGAAAAAGAAAATCCTGGCAACGGCAATTTTTCCCATATTAATCTTGGGGTTTTTATCCATGATTCTGACATTGACGGTCGTTAAGAATGCCATGGTGAATGAAATCCGGGATGCACTTAAGGGAACAGCGGCGGCAACGCTGGCAGCCTATGACCAAAATACGGGGGATTACATAGAAAGCACTAATGGGGATATCTGGAAAGGCGGTTATAATGTTTCACATTCCGATAGCCTTGTGGACATGATAAAGGATAATTCGGGAATGGATGTTACATTTTTTTACGGGGATAAAAGAATTATGACTTCCGCGCTTGATAGGAATGGAGATCGGATTTTAGGTTCCCCTGCGGGAGAAATGATTGTTGAAAAAGTGCTGCGTGGTGAGGAAGAGTATTTCAGTAAAGCAGTTTCTCTTGACGGTGTGCTTACATATGGCTATTATATGCCGGTTTATCAAAATGGCACAACGACAAATCCAATTGGTATGATTTTCGTCGGCAGTAATAAGGCAGTCCAGGATGCAGCAATCAATCGGTTGTTAAGACTGGTGGGGATAGCTGTTTTGGTTGTCATGGTACTCTGTATTGCTGTCGCGTACAGAATTGCGGCGTCTATCAGCAGAAATATACAATCCAGTATCGGTATTGTAAAGACGGTTGCGGAAGGAAAGCTGGATGTGGAGATAGGGGAGAAGATGCTTTCCTATAAAGATGAAACAGGAGAGTTATCAAGAGCAATGCTTACATTGCGTGATGCGTTGAAATCCACTATTCAGGAAATAGCCGGAAATGCCAATCATTTGCTGGAAGCATCGGAGACATTGGGAGATGTGGCTGAGCACACAGGAGGGGCAATGCAGGAAGTGACCCAGGCAGTCAACCGTATTTCGGAAAGCTCTACGGAGCAGGCGGAGAATTCAAGAAATACTTCGGAACATATGCGGATCATGGGTTCTGACATTACAGAGACAGCTTCTGAAGTCGGTATGCTGGATACCAACGCTGCTGCAATGCAGAGGTCCAGTGAAAAGGCTATGGATACACTTGCGAAACTGTGCCGGATTAATGATGAAGTGGAGCGTTTTATTGAAGAAATCCGGATGCAGACGAATCGTACGAACGATTCGGTACAGCAGATTTATCAGGCAACAGCCTTTATTACTTCCATAGCAGAAGAAACTAATTTGCTAAGTTTAAATGCGGCAATTGAAGCAGCAAG
>JAIDPF010000112.1 GCA_029062895.1 Lachnospiraceae bacterium | reverse complement strand
ATTATTGAGATAAAAATAAATTTTTTCATTTTAATAAAAATTGCAAATTTGTATTGATTGCTGTATAGTGTAGATGATGATTGAGAAAAGCTTATGTAGTGAATTATTGATCAGATTATGTGCAGTCGCGGAAAAGCGGAGAGAGTTATGAATTGTTCAAAATGCGGAGCAGTTTAGGAGGAAAGTATGGAGACCGGGAAAACAAAAAACAAGAAATGGATCATTATAATAGCCGCCATTGCAGCAGTGGTCTGCATAGCGGTAGCGGCGGTCATCTTAGTAACAGGTAATAGTACGGAAAGAAAGCTGGCGGAACAGCTTGATTTGGCAGAAAGATATCTGTCAGAGCTGGATTATGAGAATGCGATTGTGGCATATGAGGCGGCGATTGAGATAGATCCGGGATGCAGGGATGCATATTTGGGATTGGCGGATATCTACATAGAGCAGGAAGAATACGAAGAAGCGGCAAAGATACTGGAAGAAGGATTGGCGCAGACAGATTCCAGTGCTATCTTGAAAAAACTGGAAGAGGTAGAGGAATTGCTGGCAGAGAAGGAGGAGCTTGCAGAGGAAATTATTTTGTCGCAGGAAGACTCTTTGGAGGAATCCTTACTGCCGGAAGAGGAAGACTCTGCGGAGGAATCCTTACTGCCGGAAGAGGAAGAATCATCTGAAGAGATTTCTGAGTTTGAAACATGGGTGGAAGCAGATGATGGGGATGTTTATATTGTAGACAATATCGGAGTGATTGATAATGAAGATTCACTGAACGAGGTGATGCGGGAATTTGAAGATATTACAGGAATTTATCCTTGTGTAATGACAGTGTATGATTCGGATTGGAATCAGGATTATGAGGAACTTTGGCAATATGCCTATGATGTATATATTAATACTTATTCGGATGAACTGCATTTTCTGATTGTTTATTCAGAACCGGAAAATGCTGCCGAATTGGATTTTGTGGATTGGGCATGGGAAGGGATCCAGGGAGATGAGACTGATCCGATTCTTACAGAATATAATGTTAGGATATTTGGTGCTGCGCTTCATGCCGATCTGCTACGGGATAATGTTTCCGTAGGAGAGGCATTTGAAAATGCCTTTGAAGAAATTTTGCAATATTTATAATTTGTTTTAATAAAAATGATAAAATTATCTTTTGCTGTTTAGTGAAAGGCTTTGGGATTTGATCAGGGGATTCTAAAAAGAATCTCCTTGTGGTATAATTTGGTATATAAAATGAAAAAGGAGCCAAAGCTTTGATCATAAAAAATGTGAGACTGATCAATCCTGCCGACGGTAGGGATGAAATATGCCGGATCAATATTGAGGACGGTCTGATAAAAGAAATCGTGGGACAGGCTTCACAGGGGGAATCTACTGAGAACAAACAATTGGACGAGGATTTTTCCGGGACACAGGAAATTCTTGATGCAAAAGGCTGTATTGCGGCGCCCGGTCTGGTGGATGTCCATGTGCATTTCAGGGATCCGGGATTTACTTATAAGGAAGACATCGAATCAGGCAGCCTCGCTGCAGCGAAGGGCGGATATACCAGTGTGATCCTGATGGCGAATACAAAGCCTGTGGTGGATCAGGAGGAGACGCTTTCTTATATTCTGGAGAAGGCAGGGAAGTCACCGATTCACGTATATTCCTGTGCCTGTGTGACCAAAGGGATGAAAGGGCAGGAGCTTGTTGATATGGATAGGCTTCATAGGTGCGGCGCTGTGGGATTTACGGATGACGGACTGCCGCTGTTGGAAGCGGACGTGGCTAAAAGGGCAATGGAGCAGGCGGCACGACTGGATGTACCCATCAGTTTTCACGAAGAAGAGCCTTCATTGATTACGAATCCCGGTATCAACATGGGAAAAGTTTCGGAACAGCTTGGCCTTGGAGGAGCGTCCAGGGAAGCGGAGATTACTATGATTGAAAGGGATCTGACGCTGGCGCTGGAGACAGGCGCATCTATAGATATCCAGCATATCAGTACGAAAGAGGGGGTAGAACTGGTCAGACAGGCCAGAAAGAAAAGCGACAGGATCCATGCGGAAGCAACGCCGCACCATTTTTCTTTGACGGAGGAAGCGGTATTGGAGCATGGGACGCTGGCGAAGATGAATCCGCCGCTTCGGACGGAGGACGACAGGCAGGCGATCATAGCGGGCTTGAAGGATGGAACCATCGATTTGATTGCGACAGATCATGCGCCCCACAGTGCGGAAGAAAAAGCGAAACCATTGACAGAAGCTCCCAGCGGCATTATCGGTCTGGAGACCGCCCTTCCTCTAGCAGTCACAAATCTGGTCCATGCTGGGCATCTGACCATGATGGAGCTGATCGATCGGATGAGTTACGCGCCGGCGAAGCTGTATCATCTGAATGCAGGTTCAATAGAGGTTGGGAAACCGGCGGACATTGTGATATTTCATGAGCAGGAAAAAGGACAGGCGGGACCATTTCTCTCCAAATCGCAGAACTCGCCCTTTGCCGGACAGATGTTGGACGGCGTAGTGGAATATACCATCTGCGGTGGGGAGATTGTTTACAGCAGAAAGTAAAAGAAAGGATAATAAATATGGCAAAAAGAAAAGAGACCGCCAGAATCTATCGTCAGGAAATGCTGGCAAATGATATCTTTTCCTTGACGATCGAAACATCCATGGCAAAGGAAGCCCATGCCGGACAGTTTTTAGGCGTTTATATTGAGGATGCAAGCCGCCTGTTGGCGAGACCGATCAGTATCTGCGACGTAGATGCCGCAAAAGGACTGCTTAGGATGGTCTACCGGATCAGCGGTGAAGGAACAAGGAAGTTATCCGGTTATCAAAGAGGAAAAGCTTTGGAGGTTCTGGGTGTGCTGGGCAATGGATATGACATTCAGGTGACGGAAGGGAAGCGTACCATTGTGATCGGCGGCGGAATCGGTATTCCTCCAATGCTTCTTGCTGCGAAGTCCATTCCCGGGGAAAAGGAAATCGTGCTGGGTTATGCCGATGAGCAGACATTTTTAAGGGATGAATTTGAAAGAGAAGCAAAGGTACATATTGCAACAATGGATGGAAGTATTGGAACTAAGGGTACGGTGATCGATGCCATGGATGCTGCCCAGGTGAAGGGCGATGTGATCTTTGCATGCGGTCCGATGCCGATGCTCCGTGCGGTGAAGCAGTATGCAGCCGAGCGTCAGATAGAAGCCTATATTTCTTTGGAGGAAAGGATGGCATGCGGTGTCGGGGCATGTCTTGGATGCGTCTGCAGGACGGTAAAGAAGGACGGTCACACCCATGTCAATAATACAAGGATCTGTACGGAAGGACCCGTATTTGACGCGAAGGAGGTGGAGATCTGATGAATACCAAAGTGACCATTGCAGGGGTAGAGTTTAAAAATCCTGTTATGACAGCGTCAGGAACTTTTGGCTCCGGACAGGAATACAGCGAGATGGTTGATCTTAACCGTCTGGGCGCGGTGGTAACTAAAGGTGTTTCTGCTGTTCCGTGGGAAGGAAATCCCACACCGAGAGTGGCGGAAGTCTATGGCGGTATGTTAAATGCCATTGGATTGCAGAATCCCGGCATCGATGTATTTATTGAAAGGGATATTCCGTTTTTAAAGAAGTTTGATACGAATATCATTGTGAATGTTTGCGGTAAAACTGTGGAGGAATATCTGACAGTCGTAGAGCGTTTAAATGATCAGCCCATCGACATGATGGAGATCAATGTTTCCTGTCCTAACGTAAAGGAAGGCGCGCTGGCATTCGGGCAGGATGCTAAAGTTCTGGAACGTGTGACGGCAGAGATCAAAAAAGCAGCAAAGAAGCCTGTCATCATGAAGCTTAGTCCTAATGTAACAAATATTAAGGATATGGCGCTGGCGGCAGAGGCAGGCGGCGCGGACGCAATATCCCTGATCAATACGCTGATTGGCATGAAGATCGATATTAACAGGAAAACATTTGTGCTGGCCAACAAGACCGGCGGATTTTCGGGACCTGCCATTAAACCGGTGGCGGTGCGGATGGTATATGATGTGGCGCATACCGTGAAGATTCCTGTGATCGGTATGGGAGGCATCGGCAGTGGTGAGGATGCCGTGGAATTCCTGATGGCGGGCGCGACAGCGGTTTCCGTTGGTACGATGAATTTTGTGGATCCTATGACAACGATAAAGGTAGTGGATGGCATCGAGGCTTATATGAAGAAGTTTGGGCATACGGATATTCAGGAGATCATAAAAGTGGTATAGATATGCGGCAGCAAAAGTATATTTGTGAAAGGGGTGTTTTGTATGGGTGAAAAAAGATTTGTGGTGGCATTGACAAGAACCTGTGGAAGCGGCGCGACAATCATCGGGCAGATGCTGGCAAAAGAATATGGGATTGATATGTATGATAAGAATATTCTGCGTATGGCGAGTGATGACAGCGGTATCAGTGAAGCACTCTTTGCGCAGGCGGATGAGACCATGAAAAAGAGCCTTCTCTACAGCGTAACGAAGAAAGTTTATAATGGGGAGATCATTCCGCCAGAGAGTGCCGATTATACGAAAAACGACAATCTATTTGCATTTCAGGCTAAGGTGTTAAAGGAACTGGCGGAGCGTGAATCCTACATTTGTATTGGCAGAGCGGCGGATTATGTTCTCAGGGATTATCCAAATGTCATCAGTATCTTTGTCTATGCGCCGTTGGAAAAATGCATCCAGACGGAGATGAACCGTCTGGCGCTATCCAGAAAAGAAGCGGAGAAGCGGATTTCCGAACAGGATAAGCATAGAAGAGCATATTATAAATATCATACCGGTAAGGAATGGGAGAATCCTTACAATTATGATCTTTGTTTAAATACCGGTGAGCTTACCTATGAGCAGTGTGTTGAAGTGGTGAAGAGTTATCTGCATATCAAACTGGAAGTTTAGATTGAAAAATAAGATTGATATCTTATTTTTCAATTGACAATTTGAGTTAGAGCCTCAAATTGCTATGGTCGCAGATGAGAAACCGCCTGACCGGATTTCTCATCGCATGTCATCGCAGCAATCTGCTCTGACATGAGGGATTAGTATAATTCATGGAAGAAATGAAATGTTTAACATTTTATACAAAAAAAATCTAAAAAACTATTGATTTTTACAAGAACCGGTGGTATTCTTTATTGAAAATATAGAGGAGGAGAGCAAATTATGAAAAAGTTACTTAGTATCGTTCTTGTTGCGGTTTTATCACTTACGCTTTTTGTTGGCTGTGGTGATTCTTCTGCAAACGGAAATGCTTCCACAACATGGAAGATCGGCGGAATCGGACCTATCACAGGCGATGCTTCCGTATATGGCATTGCAGTAAAAAATGGTATCCAGATTGCAATTGATGAGATCAATGAAGCAGGCGGTATCAATGGTGTTCAGATCGAATATAATTTTCAGGATGATGAGCACAATGGAGAGAAGGCTGTAAATGCATACAATACGCTGAAGGATTGGGGGATGAATATCCTGATCGGCAACGTAACCACCACTCCTTGTTTGGCGGTTGTGCCCCTTACGGCGGAAGATAATATGTTCCAGCTGACACCGTCAGGATCTTCAACAGAGATCATCAAGAGTGATAATGTATTTCAGGTTTGTTTTACAGACCCTAACCAGGGAGTAGGTTCCGCGCAGTATATTGGAGCAAATGCGCTGGCACAGAAGATTGCTGTCATTTATAACAGTTCTGACGTTTATTCCAGCGGCATTTATGAAAAGTTTAAAGAAGAGGCAGCGAACCAGCCTTTTGAGATCGTTGCTGAAACATCCTTTACAGACGACAGTAAGAGCGATTTTACGGTACAGCTCCAGCAGGCGAAGGATGCGGGCGCTGAGTTGGTGTTCCTTCCAATTTATTATCAGGAAGCCTCTATGATCCTGACACAGGCAGAAGCAATGGATTTCCATCCGTTATTCTTTGGATGTGACGGTCTTGACGGTCTTCTGACGCTCCAAGGTTTTGACACATCCTTAGCGGAAGGCGTTGTGTTATTGACACCGTTCGTTGCGGATGCAGAAGATGAAAGAACACAGGCGTTTGTTTCCACTTATATGGAAAAATATGGTGAAGTTCCTAACCAGTTCGCGGCAGATGCTTATGATGCGGTTTATATCATTAAGGCAGCAATTGAAGCAAGCGGCGCAACTCCTGAGGACGGTTACTCCGCGATCTGTGATAAGCTTGTGGCAGCGATGCCTACAATTACAGTAGATGGATTGACCGGTGACGGTATGACTTGGATTGCAACAGGCGAGGTATCCAAGGATCCTAAAGCTATGGTTATTGAAAATGGTGTTTATACCAATTTCCAGTAATTGAAAAGTTGTCCAAAGGGGGATGCTTTCATAGCACCCCCCTTTATGTCATTTTATGGTTTTATTTTGGGGATTGTCTGATTACGGCAATCCGGAAGGGTAAGGTTATATTTTATGAGCTTTATTACCTATGTGATCAGTGGAATAAGTCTGGGGAGCGTATACGCGATCATTGCGCTTGGATATTCCATGGTGTATGGTATTGCCAAAATGCTGAATTTTGCCCATGGCGATGTTATTATGGTAGGAGGATTTGTGGTTTATTCATTGACTAACAGCATGGGAATGCCGCCGTTGGTTAGTGTGATCTGTTCCATAATCTTTTGTACGGTCCTTGGCGTTGCTATAGAGAGAATTGCTTATCGTCCGCTGAGAAATGCTGCTTCTTCGTTGGCTGTATTGATTACCGCGATCGGCGTCAGCTATTTTCTGCAGAATATTGCACTGATCATATATGGATCTTCTTCTAAGGTTTTTTCTTCTGTAGTATCTATTCCGCCGTTGAAGCTGGCTGGCGGCGCGCTATTTATTTCGGGAGAAACGATCGTGACCGTTTTGGCGTGTATTGTTATTATGGTGGGACTGACTTTGTTTATCAATAAGACGAAAGCGGGACAGGCGATGCTGGCTGTTTCGGAAGACAGGGGAGCTGCAGCTTTGATGGGCGTCAATGTCAATGGAACCATTGCGTTGACATTTGCGATTGGTTCGGCTCTGGCAGCAGTTGCGGGTGTGCTCCTTTGTTCCGCGTATCCGTCTATTTCCCCTTATACCGGGGCAATGCCCGGTATCAAGGCGTTTGTTGCAGCAGTATTTGGCGGTATCGGATCGATTCCGGGTGCCCTGATTGGTGGAATTTTGTTGGGGTTGATTGAAGCGCTGGGTAAGGCATATATTTCTTTCCAGTTATCGGATGCTATTGTATTTGCCGTACTAATTGTTGTTCTTCTTGTAAAGCCTACCGGTATTCTCGGTAAGCAGATTCAGGAGAAGGTCTGAGAGAAAGGCAAGGTTATCGAAATATGAAAACAGAAAAAAAGAAAACCGGAACATTATTCACAGCAAATACAAAACAGTTGATAATTACTTATGGTATGGTCATCGCTGCATATCTGATCTGTGAGATCTGTATTCTGACAGGCAACATGTCCAATCAGATGAAGGGATTACTGGTTCCCCTTTGTTATTATGTGATCATGGCAGTATCCTTAAACCTTACCGTTGGAATCTTAGGAGAGCTGAGTCTTGGGCATGCCGGGTTTTCCTGCGTCGGATTATTTGTCGGCGCGGCATTTTCCATTTCTATGCAGGATATGATTACAGCGCCCTATCTGAGGTTTTTTTTGGCGATTCTGATAGGCGCCCTTGCTGCAGGTGTGATAGGGTTGTTGATCGGGATTCCGGTTCTTCGTCTTAAAGGCGATTATCTTGCAATCGTTACCCTTGCTTTTTGTGAGATCATTAAAAATGTAGTGAATGTTATTTATCTTGGAAAAGATTCCGCCGGGCTGCATATTTCTGCAAAAGACACGGCATCGTTGAATCTGGAGGAGACAGGGACAGTCATTATCAAAGGACCACAGGGCATTTCCGGTATGCCTTCCGATGCGAATTTTACCATTGGAATCATTTTAATTTTGATCACGTTGTTCATTGTGTTGAATCTGATTCATTCTAGAGACGGTCGTGCGATTATGGCAATTCGCGACAACCTGATTGCGGCGGAATCCGTTGGAATCAATATTACGAAATATAAGCTGATGGCGTTTTCTATATCCGCAGCCCTTGCCGGTGCAGCCGGAGCATTTTATGGTCACAATTATCAGACAATTAAAGCCACGACGAATAACTTTGGATATAACATGTCCATTATGATTCTGGTTTTTGTAGTACTTGGAGGTATTGGAAATATCCGCGGTTCCATTATTGCGGCCGTGATATTAACGCTGCTTCCGGAACTGTTGCGTGATCTATCGGAATATCGTCTTCTGATCTATTCTATTATATTGATCGGGATGATGCTTCTTAACTGGAGCCCTAAGGCAATAGAGTGGAAAAAGGGTCTGGCGGCGAAATTTTCCGGGAAGCGTCAGGCAATGAAAGAAAAGAAACATTCAGAAAAGGGGGCACAATAGTATGGCGATACTGGATGTTACGAATTTAAGTATTTCTTTTGGCGGCCTGAGGGCGGTAGATGATTTTAATATTTCTATTGATGAAGGAGCGTTGTATGGACTGATTGGACCAAACGGCGCAGGAAAAACAACGGTCTTTAACCTTCTTACCGGTGTATATAAACCTAGTGAGGGTCATATCATTCTGGATGGTAAGGACATTACCGGAAAGAAGACCATAGAGATCAATAAGGAAGGAATTGCAAGAACTTTTCAGAATATCCGTTTGTTTAAGGAATTGACTGTGCAGGAAAATGTTATGGTTGGTCTGCATAATGAGATTACGTATCCTACTTTAGCAGGCATTTTGAAGCTTCCTTCCTATCGCAGGGCGGAAAAAGAGATGAGGGAGAAATCCATAGAGCTGTTAAAGGTATTTGATCTGGATCAGGAGGCGGATACTTTGGCCAGCAATCTTCCTTACGGTAAGCAGCGTAAATTGGAGATTGCAAGAGCTCTTGCTACCAATCCCAAGCTTTTACTTCTGGATGAACCGGCAGCAGGGATGAATCCTAATGAAACGCTGGAATTGATGAATACGATACAGTTTGTCCGGGATCAGTTTAAGATGACGATCCTTTTGATCGAACATGACATGAAACTGGTATCCGGAATCTGCTCAAAGCTTACAGTGCTTAATTTCGGACAGGTATTGTGTCAAGGAAGCACGGAAGAAGTGCTGAATAATCCGGAAGTTGTGAAAGCATATCTGGGGGAATAAAATTGAAAAATCGAAGATTATTAATAAACGAATTTTTTCGTTAAAACCGAATAAATTCGGTTTGCAAATATTGTGCCTGTGGCCCAAATTTGCAGACTATGGAAAGGCATGAGGATTAATTTATGGCAATGTTGGAAGTAAAAGATTTACAAGTATATTACGGCTTGATTCAGGCAATCAAGGGAGTTTCCTTTGAGGTAAATCAGGGAGAAGTCATTGCGCTGATCGGAGCCAATGGCGCAGGTAAAACGACGATTCTTCATACGATTACCGGATTGATCCAGCCAAAATCAGGATCAGTCATCTTTGAGGGAACGGATATTACAAAGGTTCCTGGACATAAGATCGTTTCCATGGGGATGGCGCATGTACCGGAGGGCAGACGTGTTTTTGCCAATCTGTCAGTATATCAGAACCTGAAGATGGGCGCGTATATCCAGAAGGATAAAAAAGTGATCGGTGAGACATTGGAGATGATTTACAAGCATTTCCCGCGGCTGGAGGAAAGAAAAAACCAGCTTGCCGGAACGCTTAGCGGCGGTGAACAGCAGATGCTTGCCATGGGTCGTGCTTTGATGAGTTCCCCGAAGATGATTCTGATGGATGAACCATCCATGGGACTGTCTCCATTGCTGGTAAAGGAAGTTTTCTCTATTATAGAATACTGCCATGAAAGCGGCATTACGATCCTTCTGGTGGAGCAGAATGCAAAGATGGCGCTCGGCATAGCGGACAGGGCTTATGTGTTGGAAACCGGCAATATTACAATGTCCGGAAAGGCAGCTGAAATGTTGGAAAATGAAGACGTCAAAAAAGCATATTTAGGCGTATGATTGATAGCCGATAGGGGATAGAGGTTAAATTTAAATGCAGGGGATTTGCCCCTGCATTTTTTAACCTTACTATTTTACGATAAAAAGTTTGTCACCCGGATGGATCACATCACAGGAAAGATTGTTCTGCTCCATGATGGAAGCCACTGTGACATAGTATTGCTGTCCGATCTTCCACAGGCTGTCGCCTTCTTTAACAAAATAGACGATGACGCTTGGAAGAGAATTTAACTTCAGTGGATCGATCTCATTCATCTCAATATCCGTGATGAGATTGCATTCATTGATTTCATAAACAAATGTCTTAAAGGAGATGGAAGCCCGGATCTCCAGTTCCGTTCCGTTGATCATATTGATATTCAACTGGTCAAGACAATTGTCGATGGAGAAGACAGAGTCTGCCGTAATCTGAGGCGCTTCAATCACATAGGAGAAGGGCAGATCCTTCGTAAAGGAAGCATACGGAGCAGCATCTTCCTGGGTAATGTATAAGATCTGTACTTGCAGGACGCCACACATTTCAATGCCGTTTTCTACGATCTTCGGATCGTCAAGTTTTAAAAATCCGTTTGAATAGCATAACTGCATTACAGCAGGCGAATCTTCGGCAAGGGACACCTTCTCGCTGAGGGTATGTTGACTGGAATTGTTGATGCATAAACGCATGGTTCGGGCATCTTTGGTAACCGCGTGATAGTCGTGCTGTGTGCCATAGACATCACACAGTACTGGCAGCGTCGTTTCCGTAAATAGCCGGATAGAAAGATCCAGAACCATATCAATGCCGATAACTCGTTCCTCACCGTCAAAGTCAGGGCGTACTTCCGCTTCCGAGTGACTAACGTGATAAGAAATTTTGGGAATCATGGCAGGAGTACTATTATTACACTCCAGAGTGCACTGGTAAGGGATGCTGGTCTCATAAAAGCGGATAGGATCATCTTCTCCCTCTCCGATATAAAGTAGGAATACGGATATATTGGATTTGATCTGCAGAGTATCCTCTGACGGTTTAATATCCACTTCGCCTAAGCTGATCCTTTTCCATAAGGTCTGCGCAATGTTGGGATAACTTTTTGGCAGTTCGATCTCTTCCTTGATCCTACAGATATCCTTCTTTAATACGGAAAGTTCCAATAGTTCAAGGCTTTCCTGATGCGTTTCGATGATTTCACCGGTTTCCAGACCGGAAGCGATTTCTTCATCATAAAGTTCCGTCTTTGTAGCGCAAAGATGCAGTAGTGCATGAAGATTTAATTTGCGGGAGTTAATGATCGTGACTTCAAAATCTTCCAGAGCGACAGAAGAATTGACGCTGTCATTGTTCTGAAGACCATCCATAAACAGCTGTTCTTCCAAAGGGATGCTGCCGGTCAGGGAAGAAAGCCCTGACGGCTGGGTATCCGTCTTATAAAGGATGCAGTAGTTCAACTTTCCTTTGAATACGATATGGTTATCCAGAACGCGGATCTCATCCTGTAGGATGTCGCTTTTGTTTAACAGAACTTTATAAATATCAGCCTTCTGATCAGGAATGATCAAATCCTCTTCTATGACAAATTGAGAAGATGCCTGAGGATATTCTCTTTCCATATGTACGGTTTGCTTTATTAATTCCATAAAAAACCTCCCATGCGATACAATGTAATCCGTTGTGTATTCACTACATTATATGCATGGGAGATTTTGATTATGTTGATTTTTTTATGAACTAACAGGATACGTCCTATACCTGTGATTCCGTTACGTCTGAAGTCGAATTCTCTTTCTTATAATTATCAAACTTCTCAATTACGGCATTATAAGTCCGTTTGCTGATATCGGGAAGAGCATCGCCCCAAGCTTTTTCTGCCTGTTTATATCCCTTTAAGAAAGCATCGCGCATTTTTTCCATCTTATCTGGATCACCGCCGGAAAGAGCCATTGCAAAATCAAAAATTCTGCTGGAGGTCTGGTCAACGCCCCAGTAACCGTCTTCTGCAATGTCTTTCTGAGCCTGTGCTTTTGTTGCAGCATCAACTGTAAGTGATTCATATAATCCCTTAAGACCATTGGCTTTATTGTATGTTTTACCCTGTTTTGTCATCAACTGCTCTACAATACTCTGTAGCTGCTGAGCACGCTGGTTAGCATCCGCCTTTAACTTTGCAA
Source organism: Lachnospiraceae bacterium (assembly GCA_029062895.1). Taxonomy (GTDB): domain Bacteria; phylum Bacillota; class Clostridia; order Lachnospirales; family Lachnospiraceae; genus NK4A136. Next base: position 19,601 of record JAIDPF010000112.1, on the reverse strand, counting down.
TCAAAGCGGGATCAGCCTTAGATGTTTTCTTTGTGGAAGCAGTAGTAGTTGTTGTATCTTTGCCTGCTTCATAAACTGCTGCGACATCATCTTTCTCAGATGTTGCAGTATCCGCAGCTGCCTTTTCCGCGGTTTTTGTCTCTGTTGACTGACTGTAGTTGGTGTATCCACTGTAATTTGATGATACACTATCCGTAACTCCATTTACGCTCATAGTTTTATCCTCCTTGAATAATAAATTTGTGGCAGTTTGATGTGTGGTAATCTGCCTTATCAACTATATCGGATGTACTTAAGAAAAAGTTTATAGCAAATTGAAAAAATTTTAAAAAAATTATTTTGCGGGTTCCAGTGTGTGCCCTTCCTTATATAATCGAAGTAGTTCCGCACCATCTCGTTCCAGTATGTAGTTCCTGCCATCGCAAATGATTTCCTGACCGCAGATGATCTTTGAATTACGGCTGCGGAGTTCCAGCATGATTTCTGTGCAAAGAGCGGCTTTTTTATCAGTATCAGTTACAAGACCGACCGTCATGGTTTCTTTATCCTGTGTTGTTAAACATTTCATGGACCAGAAATCCGTACTATCAGAGAATGCAACCGCGATGATGTCTTCCAACCGCCGGACATAGGGATCTACGCCGTTCATAACCATATAATGCTGCGTTAGAAAGCATGCAATATAGTTATCAATTGCAGCATTGGGCGTTCTGCAGACTACAAGCGTAACATTCGGATCGGCAAGTTCACGGTCGATCTGTTGCAACTCTCCCTCCGAATAGCCGGTTGTTTCCTGATAATAAGACATCCAGCTGGAATCCCGTTTGCGTTTTAATATGATTCCGAGTACAAGCAGCAAAATTCCGGGCGCTGACACAATGTACGAGAATATGGCGGTAGCATCTGCTATCATGCCGAGGATCGTAAGGGGTAGCGTAAATACTAAAAGAACAATTGCTCCGGCAATCAGACCTTTTCCGCCGCCTTTGTCAATGCGTATGGATTTTAAGATGCTTCCCTTCCCTACCTTCGTTTGGTTCTGATAAAGTTTGTGTTCTGTAGATGCAATCATAGAGTTCCTCCGTTCTGCCGTATGAGCAGCATATATTTTGAGATTTTTTTACATAGTTAAGGTATTAAGTTAAACTGCAATATATTTATGCTATAGTAAGTTTATACCGTTTTACGGGTACGATAGCGGATCAATGAAATTACACCGACTATGATACCGACCAGACCGACTACAAAACCGCACAATGGGGTGCCAGGACGAAAGAGGGCCTGCAAAGTATAATTATCATATTTGTCGCACAAGTACTCTGCATTTATACTTATCATATTTGAACCGTCGGCGGCGTAGTTGCGTCCATATACGCTAAAGTAGGAATCCGCTTCAAAAGGAAGTTCTTCCAGATATCTCATCAGAAAATAACCGCTTACCGTCAGATCATGTTCTTCCTTTTGGAAAGAAGCAAATAATCTGATTTGTTCCGACAGATGTTCATCCCTGCCCGGAGTGAAAGAAATGATCCAATCCTTTTGGTCGCAATCGATAAATCTGGCAATACAATAAATGCTGCCATCATCTGTATCGGTTTTTGCATGCAAAATCTGCAGATCTTCAAAGTAATAGACTTTTTGGGGATCATAAAATCCTCCGGCTTCGATCTGATCCCCATGAATCAAGTGTGCATTTTCCGCATGGAATGGGAGAATAAATAAAACGAACAATAACAGGAATATTCCGGCCACAATACCGACTTTTCCGTCGTGAATCTTCTCACGTTTCTTCCTGCTGCTGGAGAGATTTTTTTTGTATTCCTCGTAACTGTTTCCTTCCATATTTTCCATAAATGATATCATTCCTTCTATAGTAATATAATACCATATTTTCTATTACGAAAGAATCTTTAAGCGCGGCAGCGCGACAGACGCGCAGCGGCTGGATTCTTGAGTTTATTTTACCATAGAAAAACAAATATTCAATTATCAAATTTGTTGCCATTGACTTAATTATAATATAAAGATTGTAAAAATAGTGTTGTAGAAGTTGAAAAGACAATTTATACTATATTATATATCCAATTATGACAAGTAGAATATTGCGTGCGTGGCAGAGAGGTAAAAAGGAGAAATTTCATGGATGCGAAAGTGACGGTAAAGGGATATGCGAAGATCAATTTAGGATTAGATGTGGTAGGAAAACTGGAAAATGGTTATCACCTGCTCCGTTCCGTGATGCAGCAGATTGACCTTTATGATACGATTGAACTGACCGAGAAAGAAACTATGGATAATGGTTTACAGATCTCGCTGACCTCAGATTGCGACACAGTCCCGCTTGATCAGAGCAATCTTGCCTATAAAGCGGCGAAGCTACTGATGGAGTATGATGGTATTTGTAAGGACGTACATATCCATATCGTAAAGCGGATTCCCGTTGCTGCGGGACTGGCCGGCGGAAGCACCGACGCGGCGGCGGTTTTCATGGGGATGAATGAATTGCTCGGCTTGGGGCATAGTAAAGATGAATTGCAGGAATTAGGCGTAAAGCTGGGCGCGGATGTGCCGTTCTGCATCATGGGCGGAACCGCGCTGGCGGAAGGTATCGGAGAAAAATTAACACCGATCAAAACGATGCCGGAGATGTATATCGTTATTGCCAAACCCTCAATTGGAGTATCCACGAAATATGTCTATGAAAACCTTCGGTTAGAACAAGTCACGCACCCGGATACGGAACAGATCCTTGACGCAATGCGGCGGAAAGATCTGGCGGCGATGACAGGACTTCTGGGCAATGTTTTGGAATCCGTAACCATCGACAAATATCCGTTGATTCGGGAATTGAAGGAAGCAATGCTGGATGTGGGCGCGGCCGGTTCCCTGATGAGCGGCAGTGGTCCGACGGTGTTTGGCGTATTTGATACGATGGAGAAAGCGGTGGCAGCTGAAAAACGTATGCGGCAGAAATATCCGCAGGTTTTTATTCAGGCGGCTGGTATCGTTCGGCATGGAGGATTAGATTGAAAAATCAAAGATTTTTTCAAAACCAAATAAATTTGTTTTGCGAATATTGTGCCTGCGGCATAGCACTAAAGTGCATTAAAGTTCGCAGGTTACGGAAAGGCATGGTTATTATGCAGAATGAAAGATTTTTTACAGGTCACGGCAGATGAATACCTTCCTTTGCGTGATGTCGTTTTTAAGACACTGCGCAAGGCGATCCTTCTGGGAGAATTAGAACCCGGCGAGCGTCTTCGGGAGGTCCAGCTGGCAGAACGGATGGGAGTCAGCAGGACACCGATCAGAGAGGCGATTCGGATGCTGGAACTGGAAGGGCTTGTTGTAATGAAGCCGCGCTGCGGTGCTGAAGTTTCTCAGATTACGGCCAAAGGGCTAAAGGATGTTTTGGAAGTCAGGACGGCGCTGGAAGAGCTTGCGATCAAGCTTGCCTGCGACAGGATCAGTGAGGAACAGTTAGAGCGGTTGAAAACGACGATGGGGGAATTTGAAAAAGCCATCCATTCCAAAAAGGAAGTTAAGATCGCGGAGGCGGATGTAAGATTTCACGATATCATTGTAGAGGCAAGCGGCAATGACAGGCTGATGCAGATGACGTCCAATCTTTCGGAACAATTTTACCGTTACCGTTATGAATATGTAAAAGATGCGGACAGGCATGAAGAATTGATCGAAGAACACAGGAGCATGGTTGAGAGCATTGTACGCAAAGATAAGCAGAAAGCAGCCGAGATCATGCGGCTGCATATTACGAATCAGGAGACGGCGATAGCGCGTAAGCTGCATCTTGAATAAACAACAGATTTTTGCCCATACTCTATCTGACGGGGAATGTCGGAGCGCCTGATATTACCATATCCGAAAGGCGAAACGGACCATTCCCGGATCATATGATAGGATGGGTGAGGAAAATGTTCAGTGATGAAGAAATGCCGGTATGGGAGCAGGGGAGTAAAAAATACTGGCGGGTAACGCTGGGAAAAATGCTGCTGTCCGCGATGGTTATTCTCGGATGGTTATTCCCGGATTTTATCTGGAATGGAGATACGGTTTCCGTGACAGACAAGGAGGGAAATGACGTGACAGCAGAGATGTCCGGGCAGGAAATCTACGAGGGTATCTATGAATCGGAGGATATCATGTTTACAATAAGCTGGCTGAATTAAACATAGACATTATTAAGAAAAGAGAGGATCAACAGCATGACGAAAGATATTTTGATTGCATTAAAAGGAATCCGGTTTGAAGGCGGCGGAGGAGATGCGGAAGAAATGGAAGTTTTTACCGCAGGAGAATATTTCTTTAGAAACGATACGCATTATCTTTTATATGAAGAAACGGATGAGGATGGTAATGAAACATCCAGCCGTATCAAAATCAAAAAAGATGTGGTTGAACTTACAAAAAAAGGCGATGTCAATGTACATATGATTTTTGAAACCGGTAAGAAAAACCTGACCAATTATCAGACCACTTACGGGACGCTTGCTATAGGATTATATACCCATGACATTAGTTTTACGCAAGAGAAAGATTGTCTACACTTAAAAATCAATTATCAGCTTGAGATTAATTATATGCCTATGGCAGAATGTGAAATTTCTCTGAACGCCGCATCCAAAGAAAAAGGATCGGCACTATTCCGATCCTGATTCTGCAAAGCGTTATTTCATAGGTTTTGCTCCGGCCTTTTCCTGAGCCTTTTCTAAAGCGCGTTTGAAAATACCTTTTTTCTTTTCTTCTTTTTTGATTACGGTGCCATGTACGCCCTTAACGCCGACAATATAGATGCCGCTGATTTCGGCTTTAACTTCTTTTTTCACTGGGATGAGTTCAAAAATTTCTTCATCGCAGAACATCGTCATGATTTGTGGCCCGATCTTAACTTTTACCAGCGGAACTTTGAGGTTCTTGGACATCTTCGGGATCTGCTCGGTGATTGCGGCGGGCAGCGTCGCATCTTTCAGCTTCATCCGTTTTTTGTCAATGACCAATAGGGATACGGTCTGTTTATTGGCTTCCAGTAAAGATTTCTGTTCGTCCTGTTTTTTCTGTAGTTTTCTTCCCACAAAATAAAGAATGGTCAGTAAAACAGCAATGATGCCTACGATTATCAGTACAATATAAATAGGTCTCAATCCTATCACCTCCTGCCTAACTATCCCATTGTAGCATTGTTTCTTTAAAAGTGCAATTAAAAAGTCTTTTTTTCATGCTATAAATATGGTATTATATTTATGTATGTCTGTGACAGCAATGATCGGTGGCCGGATATAGGGATTAGGAGGAGATGACTGTGAAAAAAACGGCTTTTAGGGTGGTAGCGACTATCCTCTGCGTAATACTGTGTTCACATGCATTTGAGTCCTACGCGGATCCTTCGATTGATGAGATAAGAGACGAAAGAGATGAGACTCAGGAAGAACTGGATGAGGTAACTGCGACGCTGGAGGAACTGGCGGCGGAACAGAATGAAGTGATCGATGAGATTGAACAGGTCAATGAAGCGCTTGTTACGGTGATGACAGAAGTAGAAGTGATCCGGCAGGCGGTAAACGATAAAGAGGCGGAGATTGTACTGGCCACAGCGAGATATGAAGAAGCGGTGGCTACGGCCAATGAACAGTATGAGGCTATGAAGATCAGGATCCAATATATGTATGAAGCAGGAGAGCCGGATTATCTTACGATGCTGATGCAGTCGGGAAGTTTTTCCGAGGCACTTACCAAAGCAGATTATGTGCAGGATCTGTATGAATATGACAGAAATATGCTGGCGGAATATCAGAGGACGATAGAGCAGGTAGAAGAGCTTAGGGCTGCATTGGAGACGGAACAGGAAGAGCTGCTTGCGCTTCAGGCGGATTATGAAGAAGAACAGGCTTATATGGAGAGCGTTATTTTAGAACTGCAGGCGCTTTCCGATGACTATGCGGCACAGATTGCCGATGCAGAGGCATTGGCAGCGTCGTATGCGCAGAAGATCGAGGAGCAGAATGCAGAGATCGCGAGATTAGAGGAAGAAGCCAGACGTGCTGCGGAAGAAGCGGCACGGCGGGCAGCGGAAGAAGCTGCAAGGCGCGCGGCACAGGATTCGGTGGCATCTTCCGCGGACAGCGGACGGGTTACGACGACCAATGCGGTGACTTATGATGTTTCTTCCATTTACACGGCCGGCGGCAGCGATCTTGGAAAGTCGATCGCGGTATTTGCCTGTCAGTTTATCGGAAATCCCTATGTGCCCGGCGGGACAAGCCTGACCAATGGGGCGGACTGTTCCGGCTTTGTGTTCAGCGTATATAAAGAATTTGGTTATACGGTGCCGAGAACTTCTTATTCCCTTCGGAGCGCCGGAACCGAAGTGGCCTATGAAAACGCGCAGCCGGGAGATATTATCTGCTATCCGGGACATGTGGCGATCTATATCGGCAATGGTCTGATCGTCCATGCAAGTTCCGTAAAGACAGGAATTAAAATATCGAATGCGCAGTACCGGAGTATTTTAACGGTAAGAAGGCTGATATGATTCGGGAGGCAACAAAAAACATATTGCGGGGATAACGGATGATGTTTGAAAAAAAGGTATATACAGTGACAGGGATCGACGGGGATTACGCGCATCTTTTGGAATGTGAAAAAGAGGATGCGGAGGATAAGCTGGTGGCAAGGGCTTTGCTTCCGGCAGAGATCTATGAGGGATGCAGGTTGAGTTATGAAATGATGATATATCGTATGGAAGAATTAGATTGAAAAATCAAAGAATTTTTCAAAACTGAATAAATTCGGTTTGCAATTATTGTGCCTGCGGCAACATACAACAAAAAGCTTACGCTTTTCGTTGTCAAGAATTTGCAGACTGTGGAAAGGCATGGTTATTAGAGTAGAAAAGAGGTAAAGTATGAAAGTTGTTATTGCGATCGATTCATTTAAGGGATGTATGTCTTCCCTGGAAGCAGGTAATTGTATTAGGGAAGCAATAGAAGATACCGGGGTTGCTTCCGAAATCAAGATATTTCCGCTGGCGGATGGCGGAGAAGGTACGGTCGAGGCATTGATGACCTGTATGCATGGAAAGGAAGTTGAAGTGGAGGTGACGGGGCCTTTGGGCGAAAAGGTTCAGTCCTATTATGGTGTTCTGGAGGAGGAAAAACTTGCCGTGATGGAAATGGCCAATGTTGCCGGGATCACCATGGTATCGGAACGTTCTAAAAATCCGATGAATACGACAACTTACGGAGTTGGAGAGATGATCCTGCACGCTGCGGAACAGGGCTGCCGGGAATTTATTATCGGTATCGGAGGTAGCGCCACCAACGACGGAGGACTGGGTATGCTGACGGCGCTTGGCGTAGATTTTTATAACAGCGAAGGTAAGAAAACGGGAATCTATGGCAGAGATATGATGCGGGTGGCGAAGGTAGATACTTCCCATATGGCTGAGGTTTTAAAGGATTGCCATTTTACGATCATGTGCGATGTGACCAATCCATTATGCGGAGAGATGGGAAGTTCCGCGATCTATGGTCCCCAGAAGGGCGCGAGTGATAAGACGATTGCATTGATGGATCAAGGACTGTGTCAGTATGCGGAAGTGATACGCAGAGATACGGGTAAAGACTTTGCGGAGGCGGAAGGCGCCGGCGCGGCAGGCGGTTTGGGATTTGCGTTTCTGACCTTTTTGAATACGACGATGGGGGCAGGGATATCGTATATTTTGGATAAGCTTGGTCTGGATGAGGAGATCAAAGATGCCGACATCGTAATTACCGGAGAGGGGAAATTGGATGCCCAGACTGCAATGGGTAAAGCTCCTGCAGGTGTGGCGGCGATGGCGAAAAAGCATGGCGCGTTGGTGATCGCCTTTACGGGAGCGACTTCTGAAGACGCGGAGGCCTGCAACAAAGCCGGTATGGATGCTTATTTTAGTATCTGCCGGGGACCCATGAGTGAAGAAGAAGCAATGGATAAGGAAAATGCAAGGCAGAATATTCATATGACGGTGAAGCAGGTTTTTCGCCTGATCCATCAGTTAAAAAAATAGATAGACTGGAAAAATCTGTACGATTCATTCAAAGAGGCTGCTATGATATTATTGAGAAAAAAGGGAAATAACAAACAGTTAAACGAACTTCTGAACCGCATTCAGATGAACTTTGAGAATAATTATAAAGATGCTGCGCAGATGAATCTGAAAGAATTTGAAGACACTCTTAAAGAACTGGAAGAATGTGGAAAAGTAAAAGGAAGCGGCAGGCAATATTATGAAGATAAGCTGAATTATTATAAAGAGCAGATGAAGAAATTTACCCATAAGGATCAAAAACCAAAATGGTAGAAATGTGCATAGAACAGTGCAGAAGCGGGTTAAATATGGAAAATCCGGAAGGATGCTGAAAAATATGGAAAACTGCGATACGTGTAATCATTATATCTATGATGAAGAGTATGAATATTATTACTGCGATATGGACCTTGACGAAGATGATATGGCAAGGTTCCTGATGGGAAATATGTCCGCCTGTTCGTTTTACCAGTCGGACGATGAATATAAGATTGTGCGTAAACAGATGTAGATACAAGGATATAGCAATAGAGAATAGATAAGAAAGGTGTGGTTGATACTTTGAAGAATAAAAGATGGGCGATCATGAGCATAGTTATCCTACTGCTGACGCTGCAGACGGTCCTGCTGACTGCGTGTTCGAGGACAGATGCGCCTGATAAAGAGAGTGGCGCGGAATCGGAGGCTGGAGCGGCAGAATTGGTGGAAATAGATGTTCCGGTTACTGAAGAAACGAACGCTGGCACAGGGGAAACGATGCCAGAGGATAACCGCCCGGATGGTGAATATGAGATTGAGGAATCCCTGCTGACACAACCGGAAGCTGAGACGTTGATAGATCCTCTGGTACAGTGGGCGGGACTTTATATGATAGGACGAATGGATCAGAGGGAAACTTTTGACGATGTCTTAAAATCGCAGATGGCAGCGATTACGCTGGCTTATGGTTACCTGCCGGAGATTTCTTCGGAAATCGTGATGGCAGAGGATGTAGATAGTATTCAATATACGGCACCGGAAGGATATTTGTATGTTAGTTCGGATCAATTGCGGGCAGCTGAGGAACTGTTGTTTGGAGAAACCATAGACAACAATACGGTGATGTATGCGCCGGATGAGACAGGGAATATATGTCTGAATGACGGAGAAGGCGGTATGCTGGTGCTGGCCGGAGATTGGGGTATGGAGGGACCGCGTGGAGAGATCGTATCCATTGAGAATATGGGCGGTATCTTAAATATGATCACGGTTTCTTATGTGTTGTATGATTATGGCGAAGATGCGGTCACTGAGGAATTGGGATGGATTCATTATCTGGTTCAGGGGACGGCGGAGTCGGGTCAGACGCCGAAGATCATTGATATGAATATTCAGGTGCTTTTTGTGGATCAGGAGGCATACCTGTATGAAAATTGGAAAGATGATGCCGTGGAATGGGAAGCAGATGCGTATACCTTAGAGCTTCCCGGAGATTGGGAAGAACGCGCCTATATTTATCAGGAAAACGGGGCATATCATTTTAGCTGTTCGGCTGCCGCAAGTGAGAATTATATGGGAGTTTTGTTTACGATCGTCCGTATACAGAGAGGAGTAGCGATGGAAGCTCCTGATTATGAAATGCTGGGAGAAGATGCTGCCGGCGTGTATTTCGCGATATTCCCGTCCGATGTGCAGTTTGATCCGGATGATGGGTATGCTGCAAGGGAATACATGGATATGTATTGCTACGTAGAAGAAATATTATCTACCTTTCAAGTGAGGTGACTTTTATGGTCCGTATTGGAGCCATTTGACTATAAGAACTAATTGGCAATGATTTTTAAGAAAGTATGGTCGAAAACAATGGAAGAAGAACAGAACAAAGAGAGGAAAGAAGAACTGAAAATAATGGATCCGCCTGAAGTTGAGGAATCGGTGGCGTTAGGAGAGATATCATGGGTACATATCAGGAACATTTGTATTGCCGGTATGGTGGGCATTTTATTTGCTTTTTATCTTGGGGCGGCATTGTTTTATAATGATCATTTGTACGCAAATACTTACATCAATGGAGTGCCTTATGCCAATGTTACGCCGGAAGAGGCGGATCAGGCTCTGCGGGAAAGATGGAATGGATATTCTATCGTTGTATACAGTAAAAATGGGGAGTCCGCTGTGATTTCTGCGGAGGAGATCGGACTTTCCTGTAATTACGCTCAGTCCGTGGACACGATTAAAATGCAGCAGAATGCGTTGCTATGGCCGGGTGCGGTGTTGGGAAAAAATTCTTATTTTATCGATTATACAGTCCAATATGATGAAGACAGGCTGCGAGAGGCGCTGGCAAAGATTTCCTTTTTACAGGAAGAAAATATGGTCGCTCCTCAAAATGCTTATATTGGTACATACAATCAGGCGCTTGGTGTTTTTGAAGTAGTATCGGAAAAACCGGGGACGTGGATCGATCAGGATAAGGCATTTGAAATGGTGAGTGCCGCCATTGAGAAGGAAGAACAGATCCTCCGGCTGGATGAATATGGCTGTTACATTCTTCCGGAGATTATGTCGGACAATGAAGAACTATTGGAAGAACTGGCGTATTATAATCAATATATGCAGGCGTCCATCACCTATCAGTTTGGTCCGGAAGAGGAGGTCGTGGATTTTACGGTCTATGAAAGTTGGATTCAGGAATGGGGCAACACAATCAGGATCGATGAGACTGCGGTAGAAGAATACCTGAGTACATTGGCGGATCGATATGATACTTATAATGACAGGATGAACTTTACAACGGTTGACGGGTATGTCATTAATCTTCCTAAAGGTGGATTTGGCTGGAAGATGGATGTTGCAGCCGAGACAGAACGGTTGATTGATGATATCAAATCGGGGACCATTGATGTCCGAGAACCTCTTTACTCCTGCGAAGGCGCTTCGTGGGGTGACGAGATCGGAGATTTCTACATCGAGGTGGATATGACGTCGCAGAGGGTCTATATCATCGATCAGGGGGAGGTTGTTTTGGAAAGCGACTGTGTAACCGGCAATATGGTCAATGGCTGCACGACGCCGCCCGGAATCTTTGGATTGACCTATAAAACAAGAAACGCAACACTGCGTGGAAGGGACTACGTTTCTTATGTGAAGTATTGGATGCCGTTTAACGGAAATATTGGTTTTCATGACGCGTCGTGGAGGACTCTTTTTGGAGGAGACATCTATCTGACAGGCGGATCTCATGGATGTATCAATCTGCCAACGGCGTTTGCGGCACAACTGTATGATTACGTTTATAAAGACTGTCCGATCATTTGCTATTATTTAACGGAAGATGTGATCGTGGAATATCCGGAAGACGCAGATGACAGCAATATAAGAAATATTACAATAGGAAACAGTGGAACAGAAAATCACGATAGTAAAGCCGACGAGTCTCTTGATGAAACAGAAGGATCCGTAGGTGTTAATGAGGGCGGAAGTCCGGTAGAGAATGATATTGCAGACGAAGATGGTACAACGGAGGAGACTGACCATACGGCAGTGCAGCAGGAAGAAAACGGGAACGATATGGATTCAGGAGTATCTGAGAATCATACGGATGAAGCACAGTAGGAGATATGGGAATAATATACGATATGTTAACAGAATATGGCGAATCTGATGCCTACCCATATCATATGCCTGGACATAAACGATATGAGGGTGAAGAAACGACTACCTTCTGGAAAGAATACTATAAGAGGGATATTACAGAAATAGACGGCTTTGACGATCTGTATCAAGCGGATGGTATTTTAAAAGAAGCAATGGAACGGGCTGCGGAGCTGTATCATTCTGAACATTCTTATTTTTTGGTCAATGGAAGTACGGTGGGCGTGCTGATTGCGATTATGGCAGCAGTACCGCAGGGCGGTAGTTTGATCATGATGCGCAGCAGCCATAAAAGCGCGTATCACGCGCTTCTGCTTGGAGGGTTGCATGGCATCTATCTGCCATCTGGGATGGATACGGAGAAGGGATTGGATCTTGGTGTGACGGCTGATCAGGTGATCCGTATGGCAGAGGCGCATCCGGAGGCGGGAGCCGTATTTTTAACATCACCTACGTATGAAGGATTTTCCATGCCGCTTCGAGAGATTGCGGAAGAACTTCATAAGAGAAATCGGCTGTTGATTGTAGATGCTGCGCATGGAGCCCATTTCGGTATGGCGGATTATTTGCCGGAAAATGCGGTGGAAGCGGGAGCGGATATTGTTATTCACAGCCTTCATAAGACGCTACCGTCACCGACGCAGACAGCGCTATTGCATGTCAATGGCAGCAGGGTCAGGATCGGTCAGGTAGAACGTTATTTTTCTGTTTTCCAGACAACCTCGCCTTCCTATATATTAATGGCAGGCATCGATGAATGTATCTGTATGCTTCAAAACTCAAAGGAGAGGTTTTTTGCAGATTTTTATCAGAAGCGAAAAAAGCTGCACGACTTTTTAGCTGACTTAAAGCGCATACATATTGTAGACGCATTTTCTTCATTATCTATACCTGACAGCCTACCAGAGTGTTATGTTCCCGAGATAGGAAAGATGTTGCTGATACCCAATCAGGAGTATATGACGGCAAGGGAATTATACGATGCTTTAAGAGTGCAATATCATCTTCAGTCGGAGATGGCAACGCCTACTTATGTACTGCTGATCCTTACGATCATGGATACGGAGGAGGGATACCGGAGACTTTCAAAAGCATTGCATGAGATTGATAATAATATGGAAAAAAAAGACAATACTAAATTATATCCTATAAAAAGAGGCAAAATCGATCTGCCGGAAGCGGTTTATACGATTGCTGAGGCGGATGCCATGGAAGGAGAATGGATATCATCAGAAGATGCCATAGGAAGGATCAGTCAGGGGATCGTGACGGTTTATCCCCCCGGACGGCCGCTGCTTGTGCCGGGAGAGAGAATTACAGAGCAGGTGATTGAAGAATTAAAATACAGCAGAAGCAGCGGATGTGAGGTGCATGGCATTGCTTTATGGGAGGAGGCTCCTAATGGGTTCCGTTTATTGTGTATATGTGATAGATGATAACTCACAATTTTGAGGAACAGAAGGAAGATTTGATTTCACTGACGAAAAGTGGGAAACAATGGGTAACAGAGAAATCAGAAAGGATGATAAGGTAATGAAAGAAGTCAGAAAAACAAAAATAGTATGTACGATAGGTCCTGCCTGTGAGAAAGAGGAAATGCTGGAGAAGATGATGCTGGCAGGTATGGATGTTGCAAGATTTAATTTCTCACATGGAACGCAGCAGGATCAAAAAGAACGGTTAGACCGCGTGCGCAAGGTGGCTGAAAAACTGGCGCTTCCTGTTGCTATGTTAATGGATACTAAGGGACCGGAGATCAGGCTGAGAGATTTTATGAATGGCAAAGAGGTCTTGCAGAGAGGTCAGAGATTTACCTTGACGACAGAGGAAATGATGGGAACTGCGGAACGTGCCACGATCACCTATAAGAATCTGAAAAATGATGTATCCGTTGGAACGCATATTCTGATCGACGACGGCAAAGTAGAGATGGTTGTGAAAGAGATCACGGATACCGATATTATATGTGAGGTGATTACCGGCGGCAAAGTCAGTAACCATAAGGGCGTGAATGTGCCGGGCGTAGAGCTTTCCATGCCATATATCAATGAGGTGGATGATTCGGATATCCGTTTTGCGGCGCAGCAGAAATATGATTTTATTGCGGCATCTTTTGTCAGGTGTAAAGAGGATGTGCTGGCGATCCGTAAGATTCTGGATGAGTATGAGAGCAGGATAAAGATTATCTCAAAGATAGAGAATATGCAGGGCATTAAGAATCTGGATGAGATCTTAGAGGTGTCGGACGGCGTCATGGTAGCTAGAGGCGATATGGGCGTTGAGGTGTCCATGGAGGAGATTCCTATCCTGCAGAAAGAGATGATCAAGAAAGCGGTTGCACAGGGAAAGCATGTCATCACGGCAACGCAGATGTTGGAATCCATGGTGAGCAATCCCCGTCCTACCAGGGCAGAGACCACAGATGTGGCAAATGCAATTTTTGACGGAACGACAGCAATTATGCTTTCCGGAGAAAGCGCAGCGGGAGAGTATCCGATAGAAGCGGTAGAGACGATGTCCCGTATCGCACTTCGGACGGAGCAGAGCATTAACCATGCTGGAAGGATGCGCCGGACAGAATATGGTGTACAGATGGGGATTACGGATGCAATTTCACACGCTACTTGTGAAACGGCGGCAGATGTGGGAGCTGCGGCGATTCTGACGGTTACGATATCAGGATTCACAGCGGGAAAGATTTCGCGGTATAAGCCGGCATGTCCGATCATTGCATTTACCACAACGCAGGAAGTTTGCCGTCAGATGAATCTTTTGTATGGCGTGAAATCCTTCCTGATTGGGGAAGACAACTCGGAGGATCATCTGTTTGAAACGGCTTTAGAGGTTGCCAAAGAGGCAGGTTATGTGCAGGAGGGAGACAAAGTAGTGCTGACAGCTGGACTTCCCCTTGGTATTGCAGGCAATACGAATATGATCCGGGTCGTAGACATAGAATGAAAAATCATAGTAAAAAACAAAAGAAACAGGTATGGTCATGGGAAAATTATTCTATATCATGGGAAAAAGTGCCAGCGGCAAGGATACTTTGTACAGAATTTTGGCGGGAGACCGGTCGCTTGGTTTGAGGCTGGTCATTCCTTATACGACACGTCCGGTCCGGCAGGGAGAGCGGGAGGGAGAAACGTATCATTTTGTAGATAAAGGCAGGCTTGATGAGATGAGAGCGCAGGACAGAGTGATTGAATCCCGTTGTTACCATACCGTTCATGGAGACTGGTATTATTTTACTGCGGATGATGGGCAGATCGATCTTTCATCGGGTGATTATCTGATGATTGGCACATTGGAGTCCTATGAGAAGACAAGGGAATATCTGGGAAAGGATCAGGTTATTCCTATTTATATTGAAGTAGAGGATGGGGAACGTTTGCAACGCGCGTTAAACAGGGAGCGTATCCAGAAGGAGCCAAAGTATCAGGAAATGTGTCGGAGATTTCTTGCGGATGCGGAAGATTTTAGCGAAGAACAGTTGGAAAGACTGGAAATCAGTAGAAGATTTTGCAATGATATGATGGAAAGGTGCCTTGCAGAGATTCGTACATTTATTTCAGACTGTTGCTGATAGATGTGCAGATCGGCCGGGTAAAAAGTATGACATATGGATCAGTTGAAGATCAATCAATTATCACAGCCGGTGCATGTGGAGCATGCGCAGAAGGTACAGGAGGCAGACGGCTCCTTTAAATTTATGCTTGTCAGCAATATTCAGGAGGGTGAGCTGCAGGAGAAGCTGTCTGCGCTGATGGAAGAGATCACACAGCAGGGAGAAAAGATCAGTAAGAAGAAAGATATCCGGGATATGAAGAAATACCGGAGCCTGATCAAAGAATTTATGAATGAGATCGTAAATCATTCCCATGAATTTACCAGGGAGAATTTTCTGGATCGGCGGGGGCGTCATAGAGTTTACGGCATCATCAGGCTGGTGGATGAGAATCTGGATGCATTGGCGCAGGCTTTGGTAAAGGACGAAAAGGATAATGTGGAAATTCTTTCCAAAATAGGCGAGATCAGAGGGCTGATTTTGGATTTGTTTATGTAGGTTATGGTTTATCATCGGGATATAATACAGAAGGGAGTGATCAGGTATGGCATTGTTTTCAGAGATCATCGGGCAGGAGCAGATCAAGGAGCAATTAAAGGGGGCGATTTTGCAGAATAAAGTCTCCCATGCCTATTTGATTCATGGAGAAATGCGCTCCGGCAAGGAATTTGTTGCCAAAATATTTGCGCAGGCGTTACAGTGCGAGGAAGCAAGAGAAGGTGAACCTTGTCAGGAATGTCGCTCCTGTAAGCAAGCGATATCGGGCAATCATCCGGATATTATTGCGGTGAGTCATGATATGCCCAATACGATTGGGGTGGATGATGTGCGGGACAAAATCAATAACACGGTATTGATCAAGCCGTACAGCAGCCGTTATAAGATCTATATTATAGAGAATGCCGAGAAGATGACGATGCAGGCGCAGAACGCGTTGCTAAAGACTCTTGAAGAGCCACCTGCGTATGCGATATTTCTTTTACTGACTGCTTCCATGGAGGCAATGCTTCCTACCATCGTCAGCCGTTGTGTGGTATTACATATGAAGCCGGTGCAGGATGAGGAGATGCGCAGATATCTGATGCGCGATCTAAAAGTTCCCGATTATCGCGCGGAAATCTGTGTCGCGTTTGCAAGGGGAAATGTTGGAAGGGCAAAAGCACTTGCATCTAACGAAGATTTTGATAAAATAAGACAAGCAGCATTATCTTTGATGAAGAATATTTTTGATATGGACACGGCGGAAGTCATGGACGCAATCAACGATATCAAGAAGGATGGTCTGGATATCAGCGATTATCTTGATATTATGTCGGTGTGGTATCGGGATGTGCTGTTGTTTAAGGCAACTCACGATATGAATCATCTGATCTTTCGGGATGAGATCCAGAGTATTAAGAAGGTTGCGCAGCACAGTGATTACGAGGGGATCGAGGAAGTGATCAACGCCTTGGAAAAAGCGAAGAACAGACTTGCCTCGAAAGTTAGTCTGGAACTGACGATAGAGCTTTTGCTGCTGACTATTAAAGAAAATTAGAATAGAAAGGTAAGGTTATTATATGACAAAAATAGTCGGTGTGCGTTTTCGCACAGCTGGAAAGATTTATTTTTTTGCACCCGGCGATCTGGATATTGTAAGGGGTAATCACGTGATTGTTGAGACAGCGAGGGGTATCGAATATGGCACGGTGGTTGGTGACGCAAGAGAGGTAGAGGATGACAAGGTGGTACAGCCGCTGAAACCAGTGCTTAGAGTAGCGACACCAAAGGACGATGAACAAGCGGCAAAGAATAAAGAGAAGGAAAAGGACGCTTTTAAAATCTGTCTGGAAAAGATACAGGCGCATGGTCTGGAAATGAAGCTGATCGATGCGGAATATACGTTTGACAACAATAAAGTATTGTTTTATTTTACTGCGGATGGCAGGGTGGATTTTCGGGAGCTGGTAAAGGATCTGGCAAGCGTGTTCCGCACTAGGATCGAACTGCGTCAGATCGGTGTCAGGGATGAGACGAAGATCAGAGGCGGTATTGGCAACTGCGGCAGATCGTTATGCTGCCATTCATATCTGTCGGAATTTATTCCAGTCTCGATAAAGATGGCAAAGGAGCAGGGACTTTCCTTGAATCCTACAAAGATCTCCGGTGTCTGCGGAAGGCTGATGTGCTGCTTAAAGCATGAGGAGGATACGTACGAGGAGTTAAACCGGAAGCTGCCGAATCCCGGCGACCATGTGACTACGCCGGAAGGAGATGAGGGCGAGGTACATAGTGTCAATGTACTGCGCCAGAGGGTAAAGGTCATCGTAGATGAAAATGATGAAAAAGAGATAAAGGAATACGCTGTGGAGGAGTTGAAATTTAAACGCCGTCACAGAAGGGAGAAGATGGATCTTACTCCGGAAGAATTGAAAGAACTGGAGCGTCTGGAAAGAGAGGATTCCAAGGGAGGAAAATCGAAGCTGAATGACAATTGAGTTAAAAGATGGAGAACGTCTTGACGATCTACAGCGTAACCATTATCAGATCATACAGCATCCCGAAAAATTCTGTTTTGGCATGGATGCAGTACTTTTGTCCGGATTTGCTAAGGCAAAGAGAGGGGACCATATCCTGGATCTGGGAACAGGAACCGGAATCATCCCTATTCTTCTTTCCGCAAAGACCGAGGCGGAACATCTGACCGGACTGGAGATCCAAAAGGAAAGTGCGGATATGGCGCGCAGAAGTGTGTTGTTAAATGATCTTCAGGACAGGATAGAGATCGTTACAGGAGATATTAAGGAGGCAGGCAGTATATTCGCGCCTGCTTCTTTTGAAGTAGTTACCAGTAATCCGCCGTACATGATCGCGGAACATGGTCTGGCCAATCCGAATGAATACAAAGCAATCGCAAGACATGAGATCTGCTGTACCTTAGAGGACGTCATTGCGGCTTCCGCCAAAGTATTGAAGCCGGGAGGAAAGTTGTATATGGTACACCGACCGTTTAGAATGGCGGAGATCATGCAGACTATGTCGGCTTTCGGATTAGAGCCGAAACGCCTTAGGATGGTCTACCCTTATGTGGATCAGGAACCAAATATGCTTCTGATGGAAGCCGTCCGCGGGGGAAAGTCCGGCATGACCGTGGAGAAGCCATTGATCATCAACGAGATGCCGGGAGTCTACACCCGGGAGATTACGGAACTTTATAGTTTCTAGTATGAAAGAAGAAGTGTATTTGAATGAGGTTTACATAACCTGATGTTTGCGCATCTATGTTCCAAAAATGATATCATTTATGATGTTTTTGGAACATAGATGCGCAAACGAAGAGTTATGTAAGCCGGATATCAATTTTTTTAGTTTTTAATCGGAAGGAGGCCAACATGTCCGGAACATTATACCTGTGTGCGACCCCCATCGGCAATCTTGGGGATATTACTGCCAGAGTGCTTGAAACGCTGGAACAGGTGGATGTGATTGCGGCAGAGGATACAAGGAACAGCATTCATCTTTTGACGCATTTTGGCATCAAAACACCGATGACCAGCTATCATGAATATAATAAGACAGAAAAGGCATATCAACTAATCAGTCGTTTAAAAGAGGGGAAAGATATTGCGCTGATTACGGATGCGGGAACTCCGGCAATCTCAGATCCGGGGGAAGTGCTTGTGCGGATGTGTCAGGAGGAGGGGATCATGGTCACTTCCCTGCCCGGCCCGGCAGCATGTATTACGGCATTGACTCTTTCCGGACTGCCGACCAGACGGTTTTGCTTTGAAGGTTTTTTGCCATCGGATAAGAAGGAAAAAAAGGAAGTGCTGGAGGATATGGCGTTGGAAACCCGCACGATGATCCTTTATGAGGCACCCCATCATTTAAAGAGGACGCTGCAGGAATTATACGATCTTCTGGGTGATCGGAAGATTACCATCTGTAGGGAGCTGACTAAAAAATTTGAAACGGTGCTTCCTACAACCCTATCGGAAGCGTTGGCCATGTATGAAAATGAGGATCCCAGAGGAGAATATGTATTAGTGATCGCTGGGAAGGATCGGAAGCGGATCAGGATGGAAGAACAGCAGAGATGGGACAGTATAAGTATTGAGGAACATATGATGATTTATGAGGAACAGGGAATTTCCAGAAAGGATGCCATGAAGCGCGTGGCGGCGGATCGCGGTATGAAAAAACGGGAAATTTATGAATATCTGTTTAAAAACTGTGATTAATAGTTGACAAACAGTGTATGACTTAATATACTTTATTTGATTTATATTATTGTAACAAAGGAGATAATAGTTATGCTGGAAAAAGTTGCAGAAATGA
>JAIDPF010000111.1 GCA_029062895.1 Lachnospiraceae bacterium | reverse complement strand
CAATATTGTGACCAACTGCGCACCTCAACCGCAGCATCCCTTACCCCGTTTCCATTTGCATCCGTTACATGGAGCTGTATCGTATATTCCTGTGTCTCATCCGCTTCTTTATATTGTACGACGGCCTCAATCACATCGGCAGCGTTTAAAACATGGACTCCGTTAATATCTTTGGCAGTATTTATGATGATCTGTTTCAGATCGGCGGCGCAGATATCAGGATAGACATTATAGGCAAGTCCCGCCACACCCGACACATGCGGCGCAGCCATAGAAGTCCCTTGTAATCTTCCGTAATTACTATTTTCATCCTCACGTAGCCACTCATAATTAGACTGGGCACATCCCGTAAGATAGGTACTGTAGATATATCTTCCGGGGGCATAGATTTCAACCCTTTCACCGCCATTACTAAAACTAGATATCGGATAGTTCCCGTTTCTTTCATAATCTACGGAACCTACGCAGAGTATATGATCGTAACAGGGACTTTTATCAGAAATATAAGCAAAAACGTTGTTATATATTGCCTCAACATTTCCGGAGGCATTAAAGCTGACTCCCCATTCAATTCCTAAATCTTTAACAACCTCTTCACCCTTAGCACGTTCTCTCTCCGCATCTCCCGCCGTAATATACCCAGCTATATATGTATTAGTCGAAACACAATTATAATATGTTAAATTATTGCCATTTCCTGCTGCTGTAACAATCAAAAAATCATATCCGTTATCCAGTAGTTTACTAAGGAACTCCTCCATAAATCCGGACTGTACATCCAGATACCGAATCGCCCATTCTCCTTTTTCACCTGTATCCACGGAAGCTGCATATGCCAGACCATCCCTAATTCCCATGCTGTAGTTAATCACCTTGACATCATTTCTGATCAACACGCCAAAACCACATTCCGTCTCAAATGTAGAATGTACTCTCTCATTAATCTTATTTTCCGGCAGATTCCGTTCAGGTCCATTCGCAGCATATCCATATAATTCGTTTTTAATGCAGATGCCATTGATGCCGGTACCGTTATTAAATTCCGCGCACATAGTTCCTGCCACATGCGTGCCATGCGCTAATTGCCGACTTTCCTCTCTGTCTAACTGTTCTTCAAACGCATCCTTTAAACCTATGTGCAGTCCATGATCTGGGCAATTGGAATGATCACTACATTCATACTGTTTAAAATTATTCCATGTATACACAAAATTATCATCCAGATCCTCATGCCATTCATCAAACGCCGTATCATAGATTCCCATCCTGACCGTAGTCAGATGATCTGTCGTGATGCTTGACACAGAATCAAACTTGCTGCTGATCACTCCCGCATTTACCAATGCCCCTACATAATCAATGGCTTCCAGCCCCCAATTATGACCACCCGGGGAGTTTGTATTCAGTTCACCCTCCGTTGAGTTTGGCAACTCAGACCACGGATCTGTCGTCCTAAAATCCGCCTCCTCCAGCCACAGGTAATTCAGTCCGATATGCCTGACCCATGCCTGCACGCCGATCCGCTCCGTCAACTCCTGCAGATCCGTCATATCCGTATCCAGATACATCTCCACCTGATAGTCATTGGTGGCTTCGATATACCCTACGATCCGTGCACCATTCTGCGCCAGATACGCCTCCACCTCCGCAAAATCTACCGTATCATCAGCGGATAACAGGAACTGGTTCCTGATACAGGGCAGCCCGTTAGGAGCGGTGACCACATCGCTTTCATAAGCAGTCTTATAATAGATCTCTCCGCCGTCCCCGCCTGTGGAAAGATGGTTGATAATCCCCTCCGGTATCTCATTGCCGGAAACATCGTTACCCGAAACGTTGTTACCTGATATATTGTTATCCGATATGTTATTGTCCGATACATTATTGTCCGATACATTATTGTCTGATACATTATTATCTGACACCTGATTATCCGAAGGCGTTGATCCGCTCTCTCCGGACGGAACGATCTGTCTGACCGTAACATTTTCAAGCGCCTCTCCCTCTATTCCCGACGCTGCTGACAGGTGCATCCCTACTACAGCCATCTCCCCCGCCGGGATATTCTGGGCATAAGAGACATTGCGAAGGACATAATGTCCCGCCTCATAAGAGACCAGATCCGCATTCCACAGCTTCTCAATCTGCATCTGCGAATCAAACTCCAGAATCCAGTCCTCGATCGTCTTCTCTGATATATTTTCAATCATAAGCTGCACTATTGCACCGCTTTCCCACTCATCGCTGACTAAAAAGCTGACCGCGAAGCCACCACTCTCCACTGTTTTCTCAATGGAAGATACTGCATATTCCTCCGGGACATCCGCCGCCCCTGTGTGATACGCCGTGTAGCCAAAAGATACGCTGCCGCCCACAGGGATATCCTGATTATATACTTTATTGCGCAGCAGGTACATGCCTTCTCTGTCGCTCAATATCTCCGCATTATAAAGATCCCTTATACTATCCTGCGTCTCAAACAGGATGCCCCAATTATGTATCGTCTCCTCCGACGTATTACGCACTGTCACGCACAGGTTGTAGCCGCCTTCCCAGTACGTTGTCACGGTTGCGTCAACCTCATAGCCTTCTCCCGTATAACTCCTATCCTCCGGTACGCCGATCGGTTCCTCTGTTTCTAACGCGTCGCCCTGTGCCTCTGCTTCTGACACACTGATCTGTGCCTCTATTTCCGATGCGCTGACCTGTTCCTCCGTCTCCGGCACGCCCTCAGCTGCATACACTAACGGCATGTCCGAAAACAGGATTCCCGCCATAAATACCATAACCATAAGCGAAGCTGTCCGCTGTCTCCACGATGATCTTATCTTTTGC
>JAIDPF010000110.1 GCA_029062895.1 Lachnospiraceae bacterium | reverse complement strand
GCATCAAATGAAACAAAAATATTAAAAAAGGAGAATAGAATCATGGCAAAATCAAAACTGGTAAAAGCAAATGAAAAGATTGCTGAAGGAGTAGTCAGCGGCTACAAAAAAATTGAGGAAGGAGTAGTTGGTGGTTATAAAAAAATTGAGGAAGGAGCAGTTGGCGGGTTCAATAAAATAGCCGATAAGTTCGTGGATAATTTTCTGACGAAGGAAGGCGAGTCTGTAGAGGAAGCAAAAGAGCGACTGGCGGCAGAGCAGAAGGCAAGAGAGGAAACAAGCAAAACGGAAGGAGAAAAAAGTTCATTTCAGCAGCGGACAGTTGCAGAGAAAAATATGCAGAAAGCATTGGAAGCAACCACAGCAGCCAGAAAGAAAGCAGGTATTGAGTAAGATAGCAGACAATTAATAATTTGGAAACAAAATTCAAACATTATACAAACAATATAAAGTTATCCTTGTATTATCAAATGAAACATATCGAAATGAGAAAAAGAAAGGAAGGTTTTAAATTATGAAAAAAAGTACATTTGTAGCAATGATTTTAGGTACAATTGGAGGAATTTTATTTGCACTTGGCATGTGTATGGCGTTGATTCCGGAATGGAATGCATTCAATCAAGGCATTGTTATGGGAATCATCGGAGCGGTTGTGCTGCTTATTATGGTAATTGTATGGAGAAAGATGGAAAATAAGGAACCAATCAAGTTGTCAGGAAAGACTATTGGTGCAACGCTGATCGGGATTGTCGGAGCTTTGCTATTAGGTGTTGGCATGTGCCTGACAATGGTTTGGAGCGGCTATATGGTGATTGGAATCATAGTAGGGATTGTGGGAATCGTTGTACTGCTCTGCCTGATACCGTTTATTAAAGGTCTGAAATAATTGTGGATGGAATGTGCAGTGGAAAACAAATCTGCTGCACATTTTTAACACAAAAAAAAGCCTGTTGAAGTGAGGATTTTGTTATTTGTTCACAGATTGTTCACAAAGTACAAACAAAACGTAAACAATAACAGAGTATGATGCAAAAGTAGAAATGCAGAAAGAAACCAAATGATGCAGGAGGCAGGCTCATGGATTTACCAAAAATGAAAAAGATTTTGGAGAAGATTTTTTTCCTTCCGCCGGTTCCTACACTTCTGGTTGCAATTCCGTCATATGCACTGGTCATTTATGTACTTGCAAATGGTCTGGAGAATGAGATTATATCGTATGCTGCATATTTGTTATCAGCTTATGCAGCTATCATCACTGTTACAGGAATAACGGGGATCGTGCGTCTGGTCAGGCAGGGAATTGAAAACCATCCGTTGGTGAAAAAAGTGTTCAGCGTCCCTGTGATAGAAAAATATTTCAGGGAGGTAATGTTCCGGACAGAAACTTCTTTATATCAGGGACTGTTTATCAACCTTTTATATGTAATCATAAAGTTCTGTTCCGGGATATATTACCGCTCTGTCTGGTTCATATCCCTTTCTTTTTATTATCTTCTGCTGGCTCTCATGCGTTCTTCCCTGTTGCATTACGTGAGAAGCCGTAAGGAAGATAAGGTTTCCGAATGCAGGAGATACCGCCTTTGCGGGATCATTCTGCTGCTTATGAACCAGGCGTTGGTGGCTGTGGTAGTAATCGCCGTAAAACAAAACAAAGGTTTTGAATATTCAGGATTGCTGATTTATGCAATGGCACTATATGCTTTCTATTCCATTATAATGGCAGTCATAAATGTAGTAAAATTCAGGAAATATGGAAGCCTGATTATGTCAGCGGCAAAAGTGATCAACCTGACTGCCGCATTGGTGTCCATGCTTTCTCTGGAAACAGCCATGATAGCACAGTTTGGCGGTGATGATTCTGCTTTCAGGCAGATTATGACATCTGCCACCGGCGCAGGTGTCTGCCTGATCGTATTAGGGATGGCTGTATATATGATCATAAGGTCAACAAAAATATTGAAACAAATATCTAAAGAACAAGGAGGGAATGCCTGATGATAAATATTCTTGTAGTGGAAGATGATGTAAAATTGAACCAGATTGTCTGTACCTACTTAAACGACAGCGGGTTTCAGGCTAAGGGGTGTCTGAATGCCAAGGACGCCTATGATGAGATGTATAACAATCTGTACGAGCTGATAATATCCGATATTATGATGCCGGAGATTGATGGGTTTGAGTTTGCACAGACAGTCAGGCGTGTAAACAAGACAATCCCTATCCTGTTCATGTCGGCAAAAGATGATCTGCCATCCAAACAGAAAGGGTTTCAGCTTGGGATAGATGATTACATGGTAAAGCCCGTCGAACTGGAGGAACTGCTGCTGCGTGTCAGGGCACTTCTACGCAGGGCGAATATCGAAATGGAGCGGAAGATTACAGTTGGCAATCTGAAAATGGATGCCGATGGTATGAGTGCGGAGATTAACGGCGAGGATATAAACCTCACCACAAGGGAGTTCAATATCCTGTATAAACTTTTGTCATACCCGAAAAAAACTTTTTCCAGGGCACAGCTCATGGATGAGTTCTGGGGTGTGGACAGTGATACCAGCCTGCGGGCGGTAGATGTCTATGTGACAAAGCTGCGGGACAAATTATCAGAATGTGACGGCTTTAAGATCGTGACAGTAAGGGGACTTGGATATAAGGCGGTATTAGATTGAAAAATCAAAGATTTTTCAATCGGCAATTTGAGTCAGAGCCTCAAACTGCTTTGATCGCAGATGAGAAACCGCCTACGTGGATTTCTCATCGCGTGTCATCGCAGCAAGCTGCTCTGACATGGAGGATTAGTGTGAGAAAGAAGAGTGTAAGCCATAATAACAAGGTGAAAAGAATACGTCTCATATTGTCCCTGTTTGCGACTTATACGGTGGTTTTGCTCCTGATGTCAGGGGTGCATACAGGTCTGCTGGTGCTGATGGGCAGATTTCAGTGCGGGGAAGTTGTCCAGTCTGCTGTGGCTATAGCGTATTGGGGAATGGTGGCGGCAGGCATTACATGGTTTGCATTGGGAAGGATAAAGAATACTTATGAGATTCCCATGCGCCAGCTTGCAGATGCGACGTCAAAGGTAGCGGCGGGAGATTTTTCAGTGTACATTCCTACGCTCCATACGGCAGATAAGATGGATTATGTGGATGTCATGATCAAGGATTTTAATAAGATGGTGGAGGAACTTGGGAGTATTGAAACATTGAAAACAGATTTTATTTCCAATGTATCCCATGAGATGAAAACGCCTATTGCCATCATGAAGAATTATGCGGAGCTGCTTCAGGCAGACAGGATAGAGGACGGGCAGAGAAAAGAATACGCAGAGTCTATTGAGAACGCCGCAACACGGCTTTCAAACTTAATCGGCAATATTCTGAAACTGAACAAACTGGAAAACCAGAGGATCATGCCGGAAGCGGAGGATTATAATGTATGCGGGCAGTTATGCGAGTGTGTCCTGCAGTTTGAGGATGCGTGGGATGGGAAAGGGATTGAACTGGAAGCAGAAATTGAAGATGTGGCAATGATAAGGGCAGATGCAAGCCTCATGGAACTGGTGTGGAACAACCTGATTTCCAATGCAGTGAAATTTACGGAACCGGGAGGCAGAATCACCGTCAGCCAGACATCGGATGAGAACTACATCAGGGTTTCCGTATCCGATACAGGCTGCGGCATGAGTCAGGAGAGCATGAAACATATTTTTGATAAATTTTATCAGGGGGATACCTCTCATTCAAAAGAAGGGAACGGGCTTGGGCTGGCACTGGTAAAGCGGGTGCTGGAGCTAATGGATGGGGATATCCAGATTGCCAGCGAGGAAGGAAAGGGAAGCACCTTTACAGTTACGCTGCCAGTGGACAGAATGAAGTTTCTCTAAGACCGTAAAGGACACAGTCTAAGAGAAACTAAGTCATTCTGGTATGAATGAAAACCGGGAGGTGTATGTTCATGGATAATGTGGGAAGACAGCAGAGAAGTTTTGTGGGATATGAGTATAAGGAGCTGTTCACGGAGGGCAGAAGGTTTTCTTTCCTGCTTGACGGGTATGAAAATTTTGGGTGGGAGCTGGATGAAAATCTGCCTGAAAACGGGGAGGGTAGGAATCCGGTTTCACAGCAGAGAAAAGTGCTGCGGCTGAAACGGAACCGTAAGATTGTCAACAAAATGGAACTTACAAGACTTGAGAGAAATTTTGAGGCGTGTGTCAATGAAATAGATAAACTGGAAAAGGAAAAGACTTCTGTGGCAACGGTGTATGCGCTTGTGTTAGGCATTATCGGGACAGCATTTATG
>JAIDPF010000011.1 GCA_029062895.1 Lachnospiraceae bacterium | reverse complement strand
TAAGAGCATCAGGGAGGCCGCTGAGAGGAGGAAGGGAGCGCGGATCAGGGAATTGATCAATATTGTCGGACGGCATTCCTATGCTTTTTTTCTGCTTCACCATGTATTTCTGCATCGGTACCTTGCGCATTATTCGGGGAGGGTGATGAGCGGATCTAATACCTTGGTATTATTTATAAGTTCTATGGGGTATATTTACCTGTTGGCAGTTGGTCTGGACAGAATATATTCTTATCTGAAAAAGTCGGTAGTCAGATGGCTTCTGAAGGATGGACGGCGGTGAAAGGGACCTTCGTTGCAAATCATCTCCTTTTGTTATATAATCAAAGAGAAAATAACAGAATTTACCATTTTTTGCGGCATTGTTTTAAATCGTATGAAATAATTCCCATAGAATGGGAATTATTAAAATATAGCGTTTGCTAATCGTTGGATATAGCGTATATAGAAAAGGTAAGAGTTGAAAAAATGAAAGCATTGATAGAGAAACTTAGGATGTCAGAGAGTGAAATTGCAAGGGTGCGTTATCTTTTCTTTGTCATCTTCTTTTGTGAAATCATATATGCAGGCATGCGTTTTATGAATGCGGGCGTTAATTATGAACAGGCAGTTTCCTTCCGGCTATTCTGTATTGGATTCGGACTTCTTGTGCTGAGTATGATGGAGATCAAGCAGTGGCTGACCATATGGTCGCTGATTTATCTGCCAATATGCTATTTTTTTACGCATATTGCATATGAAAGACATTGGATCGCGGATACCTGCGAGTATCAGCATTTGGATGTAATCAGGATGGGAAAATTGGTGATCCTGATCTGGGGGATCATACTGATTGCTATCGTTTATGAACTGATCAAGAACAGGAGGATTGATTTTAAGGGATTTCATCCGCTGTTAGGGAGTCTTTGGCTTGCCTTTATTGTACTTCTTACGATCTTTAAGAAGGAGTATTTTTATGCCTCCTTTTTTGTCATCTGTATGACATCGTTTTACTGGGTGATGGCCAGAAATCAGAGGCAGCGGGCAGTATGGTGGGCGTTACAGGATGCGTTGATACTGTCTTTCTTTTATGTCTCTTTTATGTCTTTAATGCGCCGCCCTTATGATTGCGAGCGTTATACGGCTTATTTTGTTAATGCTAATATGGCGGGCATGTATCTTGCCTGTGTGATTGCGGTTATATTTAACAGGATTGACCTATGGCTGAAAAAATGGCGTGAAGCGAAAAAATATATTGTTGGACTCATATTTTACTATCTGATGCTGGGATTTGCCTGTTCTTTGGCGATCTTTAATTATACCAGAACGACGATCATGGGGCTTATCTTTGCGTTCATCGTTTTATTTATCCTTCAGATGATCCGATCACCCAAGAAAAAAAAGGTACTGCTGCAATATGGACTGGTCATTGTGTCGGTGGCATCCCTGTTTCATGCAACATATTATTCCATTCGCTATATACCGGCGTATATGAATGTGCCGTATTTTTTCATGGGAGAATACAATCCGGAAACA
>JAIDPF010000109.1:1261-3840 GCA_029062895.1 Lachnospiraceae bacterium | reverse complement strand
GTCTGGGTGCACTGCTGACCCTGATTGTCTTTCCCTTCGGGGCGGCTGCTTTCCCAAACTCCCTCAGGAATTGTGCTGACAGGTTTTTTGTATTCGACAGCTTTCATATTTTACCTCATTTCCGCGCTGCTTTTCGCGCAATTAATGTTTATAAATATATTTTAGGAAAACGCTGAATTGATCAGTGTTTTCTTGGGACTTTTATGATTATAGTATCCCGGATTAAAAAATATTTATACAGCGTGGAAATCTATAAAGGTGAAATTTAAAACATTATGTATTGATTCCGCCGAGCCGCGCAAGAATCGCATCACGGTATTCCGTATGATGGGGCATTCCACCGCCCAGTCCCCCGAGTTTTGGAAACATGAGCTTGAAGTAGGTGCCGTTCTTCATGGTGATAAAGCATTTTACAGAGCCCATCCACCCCTTTTTGATTTTGCAGCTTTGGATGTCTGTCAAGGGGAAGCGTCTTCCGATATCAGTCAATAGGATATCGGCGGTGACTTCTTGTATATCAGTTTCCTTGATATATGGTTCATCATCATCTGGTTCCTCATTGAACAGATAGGAATACGGGGTCACCCCGCAGTCGGTCATGACCAGATGATTCTGGGTGATACCAATGTAAATAGAACGTGAGTTGTACTTTTTTTTCATCAGCGCTACTGTCCCGCCGTCTTTATCGGGGCGCAGCCTGTCTTCCATGCAGACACACCCTGAAAACACGCAGATTACACTGGATTCGTATGCCATTGCATGTATGCCGGCCAGTAAGGTTTCCCCGTCAGGTATGTATATCGCCAGATTATACCTCATATTTGTCTCGTCAAAGACATCGGAGGTCTTCACGGATTCGGCGGAAACAGAAGAGAAATCAATGACGGTGGAAGCTGCTTTCCCGCTTTTTTTTCTGGCGGAAAGCAGGGCGGGCAGTGTATATCCGAAACCAAGCACAAGAAAAAATACGCCAATCATGAAAATGCTTTTGGTAATATCAGCAATGTTACGATTTGCTGTCCCACTTCCCCGGTTTGTTATCACAAGATATACAGCTATTCCAAAGCATATCAATGCAATACATAAGCAGATAAGAAATAAAATGATAACCAATCTTTTTGCTTTTTTTACATCCTTGTCCATACAAAGTTTTCTCCTTAACAAATTTGTGTTGTCTGATGATCCATTTGGTTTGTCATTACGAACTGTTTCGACAGTAGTATATCATGTCATACCATATAAGTCTATGGTCTTTACAGTAATTACACTTTGCGGCAATTACCCTTTGCCTGTACACAAGGATTGATGTATAATGTTCGCAAAGGGCAGAGTCAAGCGGACGGGAAAGCAGATGCCAAGTTTACTTGAGCAGATGCTTTCACGGACATTTGACGAGCGAAGCGAGACCGGAAAACCGAAGGTTTTTCGGTCTCTGCCCGGAACCATAGCAGTAAAACTGCTCTGACATGGAGGATTATCATGAACAGTGATTTGGCTTATATGAAACAAAATATTGAAGAGATCAGGGAGAAGATGGCACATGCGGCGCAGGCTGCAGGCAGAAGACCTGAGGATGTACTGCTTCTTGCCGCGTGTAAAACACGCACTATAGAAGAGGTAAAAGAGAGCGCGCGACTTCCGATTGATCTTTTTGGCGAGAATCATGTACAGGAGCTGATCGAGAAAAAGGACGCAGACGCATATCTTGGAAAATCGGCGCATCTGATCGGGCATCTTCAGACCAATAAGATCAAATATGTGCTGGGCAGGGCGGAGCTGATCCAGAGCATGGACAGCGAACACCTGTTGACTGCCTTAGAAAAGGCTGCAGCTAAGCGGGATATGGTGCAGGATGTCCTGATCGAGGTCAATATCGGCGCGGAGGAGAGTAAGACAGGTCTGGCGGCTGATAACTTATGGAGGATCCTGGAGCTTTCGGCGGCGCAGCCGCATATCAGAGTGAAAGGTCTGATGACGATCCCGCCTGCGAATACAACGGATCTGGAGAACCGTAAATATTTTGAAAAGACGCGGATGATGTTTGAAAAAGCAAAAGATTTGAAATATGATAATGTTTCCATGGAGATCCTTTCGATGGGGATGAGTCAGGATTATGAAAACGCCATTCTGGAAGGAAGCACAATGATCAGGGTCGGCTCGCTGATCTATGGACCAAGAGGCTGAATATTGCAGGATCCATGCATGTGAAGAAAGCGGAAGGAAAGGCGCAGGGTTATATCAGTGGAGATAAAAAATATCAATGACGTCAGCCGGCATTTGGAAAAACTGCTGCAGGAGATCAAAGACGGCAATGCAAGGCAGATGTACTTTTTATACGGGGAAGAAGAATATCTTAAGCGGCAGTACAGGGACAAGTTTCTGCAGGCGTTGACAGATCCGGAGGATACGATGAATATTCACCGGTTTGAGGGAAACAAGATCGACGTGCAGGAGGTAATCTCTCTGGCTGATACGCTGCCCTTTTTTGCGGATCAAAGAACGATACTGATCATGGATTCCGGATGGTTTAAATCTCCTTGTGAGGAGATGGCGGAGTACTTAAAGCATCCCGCTGAGAC
>JAIDPF010000109.1:0-1251 GCA_029062895.1 Lachnospiraceae bacterium | reverse complement strand
GAGGTAAGATATATAAGACCGTAAGTAAGGATGGTATAGAGATCGAATTTAAAGAGATGGAAAAGGCGTCGGTCCACCGTTGGATGTCAGGTATGGCTGCCAAAGAGGGAAAGACGATCAACGCGGACGCGATGGAGCTGTTGACACAGCGCGTTGGTCTGGATATGGGGACGATCCACAATGAGATGGAGAAATTGTTTGGTTATACACATGGCAGAAAACAAATCGTTGCTGCGGATGTAGAGGCCCTGGTAGCGCGCAGTCTGGAAGACCGTGTTTTTGAAATGGTGGAAGCGATCGTGGGGAAGCAGCAGAAGAAAGCGCTGGGGTTATATTATGATCTGCTGGCATTGCAAAAAAGGCCGAATGATGTTTTGTTTCTGCTGACAAGACAATTTAATAATATGCTGCAGGCAAAAGAATTGAAGGAGAAAGGATTTGACAGGAACGGGATTGCTAAGAAAATGAGGCTTCCCGCCAATCAGACATTTCTGGCGGATAAATACCCGCGTCAGGCGGCGAAATACAGAATGGAAGAATTGAAAAAGATCGTAGTGGAATGTGTGGAGACGGAGGAAGCGATCAAGTCGGGAAGGATCGCGGATAAGCTGGGAGTAGAGCTGCTGATTGTAAAGTACAGTATGTAAATAGGTATTGCGAAAAAGTTATGTAAGCCTCATAGACAGAATTGTGAAACTACTGATTTTCCATAACCAATTACAATTGGTTAAACCAGTTTCAACTGGTTATAACTAGTTGTGCAATGCAGACAATATCATACGCCGGGTGCTTGTGCGCTCGCCGGCACTTAGGTACCGTATTTTGGCATCTTAGTGCCGCTGCAGAGCGCGCGCAGCGGAAGCGTACCCGGCGATGATATGTCTGTGTTGCGCAACGTAAGCATGTAAAACCATCGTTTCGCAAATACCTAATTATACTATGTGAATGTGGGGATAGAAATAGAATGGGCAGGGATGTAACCGGTTCCCTGCCCGTGCCTCGAGGCGATATGATGTGATGTGGTATATCCGACAAAATACCGTATGAATTTACCATCTTTAGTATAACAAATAAAAGTCCCATTTTGAAAAAATTGAGCCAATATACACAATTATGACTTGAAATCTTATGAAAAGAGCATTTTCGCTCTTTTTTTGGTGTTTCTGGAAAGTACAGAGAAGAATAACGTGAATTGAAGTAAAAAAATGCGTTTTATGTAAATAATATGATACAATTAATTATAATTTAAAT
>JAIDPF010000108.1 GCA_029062895.1 Lachnospiraceae bacterium | reverse complement strand
CCATTAAAACTAACTCCTTCTCCGTTTTAACATAATCTCCCCATTCTTGTAAAGATATATCTTTTTCTCTTTTTATGTATATATCCATTCTGCCGCTCCTCCTGCAAGTTTTGATATGCACATCCAACGATAAAAGAAATCAGAGCATGATTTTCTTATGATCTTTATTCTCTTTATAAAGTACGATCTTTCTACCGATCACCTGCACCAATGTGGAACCGGTACGGTCAGCCAACATTCCTGCCATGACCGCAGGATCATCCTCTGCTCCTTTTAATACGGAAATCTTAATCAATTCATGGGTATTAAATGCTTCTGCAACTGCTTCCGTCACCTCCGGCGTCAGATTGGATTTTCCGATCTGAAACAGGGGCGTCAGATTAGCCGCAAGGCTTTTTAAATAAGCGCGCTGTTTACTTGTTAATGTCATAAAAACCTCCCATGTCGCAGTTCTGCTGCGGCTTAAATATAAATGAAAAACGCTGCTTTTGCGTTTTTCTGTGTGAAACTTAGCACTTCTTTGCGAAATGCCCTCTGGCATGAGCAATTAGAAGTGCTTTTCACACTAATCCCATTACTTATAATAGTCAAATGTCAGCCCATACATCCGCACCGTATCTCCCTCCGAGATACCCAGTGCCTCCAGTTCATCCAAAATGCCATTATCTTTTAGAAACTTCTGGAAAAACCGAAATCCTTTTTCGGATTCTAAGTTGGTATAACCCAGCATCTTTTCAATGCGGGGACCTTCTACCACATATTCCTTTGTCTCCTCATTGTAAAATACTTCAAAAGGCTCATTTTCATACTGTAAAGCTTCATCAGGATTGTACTCCGTATCAAAAACCACGTCCTCCTGTTTCATCTCCTGAAGCCGCTGATAAACATAAGAGAGCAATTCCTTCATCCCCTCTCCTGTCACCGCGCTGACAGGAAAAACCTTCACGCCTTCCGGCTCCAGCGCATCTTTGATACGTTCCACCGGATCATGATATTCTGGATAAACCAGTTCTCCGTCTTCGTCGATATCGATGGGTTCTTCCTCCCTGACGATCGCATCGATCTTATTGGCAGCTACGACCTGTGGAATAGAAGCCACTTTATCGCCGTATGCCTTTAATTCCGCATTGATCTTACGATAATCCTCTAACGGATCCCTGCCTTCCGTCGATGTTGCATCCAGAATATGGATCAGCAGTTTGTTCCTTTCAATATGGCGCAAAAACTGCAGCCCAAGTCCATGTCCTTCCGCCGCGCCTTCGATCAGTCCCGGAATATCCGCTAGTACAAAGGAATTACCATCTCCGAGATTTACCACCCCAAGATGCGGATTCAATGTGGTAAAATGATACTCCGCGATCTGAGGCCGGGCATTGGATACACGGGAAAGAAATGTGGATTTCCCGACACTGGGATAACCGACCAGACCCACGTCTGCAATCACTTTCAGTTCCAAAAACACCTCAACTACTTTTGCCGGCTGACCCGGCTGTGCATACTTCGGCGCCTGCATGGTAGATGTGGCATAATGCTGATTGCCGCAACCGCCGCGTCCCCCGCTTAAGATCTTATATTTCCGGCAATCCCCAGACATATCGATAATGACGCGCCCCGTATCAGCTTCTTTGACTACAGTACCTCTTGGAACTTTGATAATGCAGTCTTCGCCATCCTTCCCGCGGCAATTGCGTTTTCCGCCGTTCTCGCCATTACCCGCAGCATATTTTCTTTTATGTTTAAAATCAATCAGCGTATTTAAGCCGTCGTCTACCACAAGATAGACATCTCCGCCGCGTCCGCCGTCTCCTCCGTCAGGACCGCCGTCCGGTACATATTTTTCCCGCCGAAACGACACATGTCCGTCTCCGCCTTTACCGCTGCTGATAATAATTCTGGCGCGATCTGCAAACATATCTATACC
>JAIDPF010000107.1 GCA_029062895.1 Lachnospiraceae bacterium | reverse complement strand
CCTCCAAGAGAAGATGAACTTACTGATATGTCAGAATGGAATCATAAACATGGAAGAAATTTGATAATATATGGATGTGCTTTGTTTGTAACAATGTCTGTCTTTATATATTTTATTGAAAAATTTGATAACACTGTGTTTCAGATGGTTGTATTTTTGATCGTAATATTCGCTGAAATAGCATGGCTTGAAATTCAACATAGCCTGCTAAAAAAGAAACTTATCAAAAAAACATAGTATTAATTATCCTACGGACAAGGATTTATAAATATTCACAAACCTTGGACTGAGAGGCAGCGGGAACACAAAAGCGATTTGGGATTTGAATAAAAGAACGGAAAACGACGTTATTTAGGAGAGTACATATGAAAAGAAGGCTGTTAAGTGCACTGATCTTTATTGCGTTACTGGGATTGGAAATATGGATTGCCTTGTATGTACATGACAGAATTGTACGTCCGTATCTTGGAGATGTACTGGCGGTGATCTGCATATATTTTCTGGCAAGGGTGGTTGTCGCCCGCATGCACTGGCTTTCAATACCGGTTACGCTTTTTGCATTTTGTGTGGAAGCGGTGCAGCTTACAGGGTTGTCGGGGATACTTCCGGAGCCGTTTTCGACAATTGTGGGAGGGACTTTTGATCCGGCGGATCTTCTGTGTTATCTTGTGGGCGGCGTGGTGTGTTTCTTAATAGATAAAAAATTTCATCCTCTTAAAAAGTTGGGGCGAGAGAGGCGTATACCATTTGAAGTATCTGTGGATCCGTTTTATTCGCAGGAAAATATGACCAGACTTAGAAACTCTGTGGCACAGATGGAAGCTACAGATGGTACGGTACATGAGGTAGATATTGATGATTAAATCTTGACCGGATGCGGCATGGGCTTATTATTTATTTTAAATGATAGTACTCATTGCTCACGATTTATTTCCGCGAGCAATGAGTAAAGTCAACCATATTAACTTAGTGTATTGACGCTAATTTATTTTTAGTATTACGCCATGCGTAATATTACGTCATGCGTAATATTATGTCACCCGCTGAAATTTTCCCTTGTGCCGCAGGTGAAAATGAAGAATAGTCATCCGTGTTTCCAATGATAAGCGGTGTGGTGAGTTTGTATCCTTCGGCTTTGATTGCGTCGATGTCAAAGCTAACCAGCAGGTCGCCTTTTTTGACTTCTTGACCGTCCGAAACGTGGGATTCAAAATGTTTTCCACCAAGTTTCACGGTATCTATACCAATGTGCAGCAGTACGTCTGCACCGTCAGATGACTGAATGGTTACCGCATGTTTTGTATCAAAAATGGAATTTATTCTTCCGTCGCAGGGCGCGTAAAGCTTGCCCTCGGATGGTTCGACAGCAATTCCCTCACCCAGTATTTTTTGGGAGAAAACGTCGTCTTCCACATTTTCCAGACTTACGACCGTGCCGTTAAGGTGGGAATACATCACAACTGCGCCACTTTTTTTCGAAGTTGACGTTTCCTTCTGCTGTGGTTTTTCTTTCGATTGTGAAGCGTTCGCAGCGGTTTCGGAAGACGAATTTTCCAAAATACTGTCAAGGTCGTCTGAATCGGGCGAATCCATAAAGGTTTCCAGATTTGATTTTACTACGGAAACTCTTGGTCCATATATGACCTGTACGCCGTTGCCCTTGTGGATGACTCCGGACGCGCCGCTTTCTTTCAGCAGGCTGTCGGAAACTTTTTCGACATCATTAACGGTAATCCTGAGCCTTGTGGCACAGCAGTCTATGTCGGAAAGATTTTCCTTTCCACCAAGTCCTTTCAGAATCAGGGCGCTTGTGACGTCCCCGGAACTTCCTGCGGATTTGCCAGATTTCGCCGCATCAACGTCGCTTCTGCGGTAAAGCTTTGTTTCCACATTGTCCGCTTCGCGACCCGGAGTGGCAAGATTCATTTTTGTTATCATAAAATAGAATACAAAATAATATACAACTGCATAGATCAGACCAATGATTACGATCCATATCCAGTTGGTTTTGTGATTGCCCTGTAAAATTCCGAACAAGGTTAGGTCGATAATACCGCCGGAAAAAGTCATTCCTACGCCGACATTGAATATATGCATAAGCATGTAGGACAGTCCCGCAAGAATGCAGTGTACTCCGTACATAAGCGGCGCCACAAAAATAAAGGTAAATTCAAGAGGCTCGGTAATTCCCGTAAGCATTGAGGTAAGGGCTGCCGAAAGCAGCAGACCGCCGGCGGTCTTTTTCTTTCCGGGACGGGCTGCTTTGTACATTGCAAATGCGGCCGCAGGCAGACCGAAGATCATGAAAGGGAATTTACCTGACATAAATCTTGTCGCCGAAACTGAAAAGACGTCTGTGGATTTGGAGGCGAGCTCTGCAAAGAAAATATTCTGTGCTCCCGTAACAATGTTGCCGTCAATCGTCATGGAACCACCAAGCTCCGTCTGCCAGAATGGCATATAGAATACATGGTGCAGTCCGAACGGGATCAGCGCACGCTCCAAGATTCCGTATATCCATGTCCCGATATAGCCGGAACTTAAAACCAGTCCCCCAAGCTTGGATATACCGATCTGTACAAAGGGCCACAGATAAAACATTACGATGCCGACGATCAGATAAACCACTGTACAGACGATGGGTACAAATCTTGTCCCGCCGAAAAACGAAAGCACCTGTGGAAGTTCAATTTTGTAGTACCTATTGTGCAACGCAGCGACTCCGAGTCCTACTATGATACCTCCAAAAACGCCCATCTGCAGGGTGGTGATTCCGAGAGCCGTTGTAGTTGAGTTTTCCGTCATTGCTTCAACGCCGCCCTTTGCCATGATGAGGACACTGATGGCGGTGTTCATTACAATGTATGCCAGCGCTCCCGAAAGAGCAGCTACCTCTTTTTCTTTTTTTGCCATACCTATGGCAACGCCCATGGCGAATAACAGGGCAAGGTTGTCAAAGACGGCGCTTCCGGTTTTGCTCATGATATCCAGAATAGTGTAGAATATGCCACCTTCATAAATGATACCACCAAGATTGTAGGTATCGATCGTTGTAGGGTTCGTGAAGGAACTTCCTATTCCAAGAAGAAGCCCGGCAACCGGCAGCAGAGCAATCGGAAGCATAAAGGAACGTCCGACACGCTGTAATACGCCAAAAATTTTATCTTTCATATAGATTTCTCCTTGATCTTTCATTTAGTACATAGATAATATTATTATTGATTATATTGATGATTTTCATTCAAGTTCTTGTCGTATCGGAAGTTGCTTTCCTTTTCATATGTGGTATCCTCTGATTTTGTGCAGTTTTATAATTTTTTGAATGATGAAAGAAAGAAGCTTCTTCATTGGCAAAAAATGGATTCTATGGAAAAGGTTTGCTGGAGTGTGCAAAAGTGGTATATTATTTTCAGAGAAATAACAAATATATTTGAGGATTAGAAATGGAGATTAAAAATGATTCTGAAAATTGCTCTGCTACAGCTCCTTCCGGGGGATAGATTGAAAAATAAGCTTGATAGCTTATTTTTCAATCGGCAATTTGAGTCAGAGCCTCAAATTGCTTTGATCGCAGATGAGAAACCGCCTGCGCGGATTTCTCATCGCGTGTCATCGCAGCAAGCTGCTCTGACATGGAGGGATTGTATGGAAGAACAGCTTCAAAAGGGCAAAGCTGCCTGTAGAGAAGCGAAAGCGCTTGGGGCTGACATCGCTTTATTTCCCGAAATGTGGAGCGACGGATATTTTCTTCCGCAGGATGAAGGAGAGATAGGCAGTCTGTCGATTGCTTCTGACAGTGATTTTATTCAGGAGTTCGCCAGACTGGCTGCAGAACTTTCCATGGCAATTGGCATTACGTTTCTTGAAAGTCATAAGCCAAGACCGTTAAATTCCATGATTCTGTTTGACAGAAACGGTGCGCAGGTGCTTCATTATTCTAAGGTACATACCTGCGATTTTGATCTGGAGAAAGCGCTTTGTTCAGGGGAAGATTTTTATGTTGCGGATTTGGATATCGGCAGGGGAGTTGTCAAGGTCGGTTCCATGATCTGTTTTGACAGGGAGTTTCCGGAGAGTGCGAGGATCCTGATGTTAAAGGGTGCAGAGATCATTCTTGCACCGAATGCATGCCCGATGGAAATCAACCGTCTTGCGGCCCTTCGTACCAGAGCCTATGAAAATATGCTTGCCATTGCTACCTGCAATTATCCGGCGGGGCAGCCTGACTGCAACGGACATTCAACAGTTTTTGACGGTATTGCATGGCTTAGGGATGAACCGGGAACGCGGGATATGTGTGTCTTTGAGGCGCCGGAAGAGGAGGGGGTGTATATTGCCAAGATCGATCTTGATCTGCTTCGGGAATACCGGGCGGATGAGGTGATGGGCAATAAGTACCGCCATCCGGCGAATTATGGGATTTTACTGCAATAAGGCATTGACAGACTGCCGTAATTGTTTTATAGTAATGGTTAGAAAAAAGAATATTTATGAAACCGTTGATGCGGAGATAAAAATGAAAGATGCGCTTACAGAGAGTGGGGATGCTGAGAACCCATAGAGAGCAATTCATTAAATGGACCGCGGAGGGCATGGTCAAAAGCGATTAAGCCTAGTATTCCATGACGTGAGGGCATACGTGAGTTGCCGGGAATATAAAAATCCGAATTTATCATCAATCAGATCGTAACAATGCGAGATCCTTCGGATATTAAGTATTTCGTGAGAGTGTGGATTCCACAAAGCAAGGTGGTACCGCGGTATATATTGAGTTATATCGTCCTTGCCTGAGTTTTACTTAGGCAGGGATTTTTTTTTGCGCAGGTCCGCATATGGAAGTTTGTTATGTAAATGTGGCAGAATTGTCTGTAGGCAGACCGCATAGAACGAGGAAGAGAGGAAAATAATGAAAGATATCTTGGCAGAAATAGCGGAGCGGACCAGAGAACGTGTGGCGGAACAGAAAAAAACGATACCTTTGGATGAGATGATAAGACAGGCAGAAAATATCGACGGAAACGGATGTGGCAGACCGAAAGCCGAAAGTGTATATCTATTTAGAGACGCTCTGTCGGGAGAGGGGATCCATCTGATCTGTGAAGTGAAGAAAGCTTCCCCGTCGAAAGGCGTCATAGCAGAGGAATTTCCCTATGTAGAGATTGCTAAGGATTATGAGCGAGGGGGAGCCAGCGCTATCTCTGTGCTGACGGAGCCTTATTATTTTATGGGAAGCAATGAGTACCTGCGGGAGATCAGAAAGGAAGTGTCCATTCCGATCCTAAGAAAAGATTTTATTGTAGATGAATACCAGATCTATGAGACGAAGGCGCTGGGAGCGGACGCATGTCTGCTGATCTGTGCCATTCTGGAGCAGGATACGTTAACGGAATATCTGAATCTGGCGCACAGATTGGGGCTTTCTGCGCTGGTAGAGACTCATGATGAAGCAGAAATAGGGATGGCAGTGAAAGCAGGTGCAGGGATCATCGGTGTGAATAACCGCAATCTGAAAGATTTTTCTGTAGATATCGGACATAGTCAGGAATTGAGGAGACTTGTACCGGAGGGGACCATCTTTGTGGCGGAGAGCGGTATCAGAGAGAAGGATCAGGTTGTACAGCTTTACAGGGAAGGCGTGAATGCCGTATTGATCGGAGAAACATTGATGCGGGCGCAGGACAGGGCGGCGGTGGTCAGGGAGTTTACACGTATGCCGGGGGATTAATATTATGGTAAAGATTAAGATTTGCGGAATCAAACGGATAGAGGATGTGTATTATGTAAATCAATATCTTCCGGATTATATTGGTTTTGTATTTGCTGATACTAGAAGAAAGGTCAGTCTGGAAACAGCCGCCCTGCTTGCAAAGGAGCTGGATCCCCGGATAAAGAGGGTGGGAGTCTATGTCAGGCAGGAGATCGGACTGTTGACGGAATCGCTGGTTAGCGGGACGGTAGATTATCTGCAGCTGCACGGGGATGAGGATGCGGCATATGAGGAGGCACTGTTTGAAAGCCTGATCCAACAAGGAATCGACGATCCGCAGGAAAGATGTATCAAGGCTTTCCGGATCAGGGGAGCGGAGGATTTTATGAGGGTAGGTGAGACGAAATGCCGGTGGCTTTTATTGGATACCTATTCCCAGACGCTTCCGGGAGGAACGGGGGAACATTTTAACTGGGATCTGATTCAGGGGATAGACAGGGAGTTTTTTTTAGCCGGCGGGATCAACGTTGGTAATATAGAGCGGGCGATCAGGGAAGTTAAGCCGTATGCAGTGGATGTCAGCAGCAGTCTGGAAACGGACGGTGTGAAGGATAAAGAAAAGATAAGGGAGTTTATGGAGAAAGTGGCGAAGTTAAGAG
>JAIDPF010000106.1 GCA_029062895.1 Lachnospiraceae bacterium | reverse complement strand
AAAACGGTCATACTTTATTATTTCAACGGATTGCCGATCGATGAGATCGCAGATATCATGGAATGTCCGCCGGGAACAGTTATGTACAGGCTGAGCGTTGCCCGCGCCAAGATCAGGGACGGTGTAGATGCATACGAAAACAAAAGTGGCGACAAACTTTACTCTGTTGTGGGACTGCCGCTGCTCATGAGACTGCTTTATGAGGAAGCGGATTCTATGGCAGTGCCGGATATGCTTCACGGCATTATGGAAGCTATCAGGTCACATTTGGCAGCAGGGGCAGTGGGAAGTGCTGCAGTCGCAGGAGAAGCAGCGGGAACAACGGCAAGCGCCGCAGCCGCAGGAGAAGCAGCGGGAACAACGGCAAGTGCCGCAGCCGCAGGAGAAGCAGTGCAAAATACGATAGGAGGTATCGCAAATAGCATAAAAGGAGGAATCATGAAAGCAGGAATGAATACATTAATAGCTAAAATAGGAATAGCGGCAGCCGTGGTGGCGGTCATTTCTGCAGGGGCGGTATTTTTGATGAAAAACAGTGAAGAAGAGGTGTCGGAAAGCCTGAATGCAGAAAACAATACAATGATTGAGGAAGAACTGGAGCTAGAGGAAAAAGTGGCTCTGCTGGAGACATTGGATTATCCGGAAGGGTTCCTGCCGTATGGAAAGTATGCATGTTATGAGATACTGGATATTCAAGAGAACAATGACCGCCAGTCGCCCCTATACTATGTGCCTGCTGCGTTTTCGGTTTTTCTTATAGAGAGGGAGTATTTTCAATATGAATATGATGCTGAGACAAAACAGTATACCATTTGGGCTACATATCAGGATATCGACCGCAATGACGATTACTCTGCGTGGGATCATAAATTTATAGGGCATTTAGATGAGGAAGGCAATTTTATCATAACTCATTATGAACGTACCAATTATAAACAAATTGATAACTATGGTAGTGAGTGGCAGAATATTGTTTTAGATGATATCGAGTGGGTATTTGTTCATTCGATAGATGAGCTATTTATAGAAAGGCAATATGTTTGGCTTGATCAAGAATTGGTCAGCAAAATTGAATCGGCTGTCGATGAAGCAAGATCTGATACAGAAATTATTCATAGCTCTGATCCGGCTACGCTACAGGCAATTGCAGATTTGGAAAACGAACAGGACATTTATTCTCTGCTTTCCGGTACGGATATGTTTACTGAAATGGTAAGGCAATCGTTAGGCGTAACCAGTGCAGATGAGCTTACATTATGGTCACACAATGCTTCCGGAGTACTTCCCGTAAGCGCGATCAAAATAATGCGTGTACCTGATAGTCCTTTTATTCTTGTATGGATTGAGGACTCTGATGTAAGTGGCTTTCAGGGAGCTAATCCGGAGGTTATGCTTAATATTGCAACTTCATATTTTCATTCGTGGTGGCCAGACAATCCATTAAACGTAACCACTGCAGATGAGTGGTTTAATAATAGAGGAGAATAACAGAGATGAAAAATTCAGAATTAACAGAGGTATCTTATTTGATTGCAAAGGAGGAATTGAAAAGCACGTTGATATCCATGATCATAGGATT
>JAIDPF010000105.1 GCA_029062895.1 Lachnospiraceae bacterium | reverse complement strand
AGATGGAGCTGAATTATATCCTTGGCAGATTGTCCGGACTGGTACAGGAAGTCCTGAACGACAGGGAAAAGGAGATAATCATCTTAAGATATGGATTATTGGGACGTCAGGAGATGACGCAGCGGGAGATCGGCAAGATGCTGGGAATTTCCAGAAGCTATGTTTCAAGAATAGAAAAACGCGCTTTGGAAAAGTTAAAACGTGCAATGAAAGAATTTGAGAAATAATCCATTTTAGGATAAAATATAAAAAGGAAAGAGGTAGATGAGATGCCAAAGATTAATGAGATTCTTGCTACGGCAGTACAGGCAAAAGCATCGGATATTCATTTGACAGTTGCTTTGCCACCTAAGATGCGTGTCAATGGGCATTTGGTAAGTATGGAGAACTTCCCGGTGCTTACGGCAGACGATACTTTGGAGATGCTTTTGGCGATTACAACAGATCACCAGAGAGAGATCTTTAACAGCAAGGGTGAGTTGGACATGTCCTTTGCACTGGAGGGTCTTGGAAGATACCGAGTGAACGCGTTTCGTCAGCGTGGTTCTGTAGCGATGGCGTTAAGAGCAGTTAACACGGTCGTTCCTTCTCCAGAACAGTTAGGATTGCCCCATGCTTTTGTAGAACTATATACCAGAAAGAGGGGATTGATTCTGGTAACAGGACCTACAGGTTCCGGTAAGTCAACATCTCTTGCGTCCATTATCAATCAGGTAAATGAACACAGGGATGCACATATCATTACTCTGGAAGACCCCATCGAGTATCTGCATTTACATAAAATGTCGATGGTAAACCAGCGTGAGATTGGATTTGACTCCATGAGTTACGAGAATGCGCTTCGTGCAGCTCTTCGAGAAGATCCGGATGTTGTTCTGGTAGGAGAGATGAGAGACTTTGAGACAATCTCTGTTGCGGTAACTGCAGCTGAGACCGGACACTTGGTTCTTTCTACATTACATACCATCGGCGCGGCAAGTACCGTTGACCGTATCATCGACGTATTTCCGCCGCATCAGCAGGCACAGATCAGAGTACAGCTGGCGAACGTACTGGAAGCAGTTATTTCCCAGCAGTTGATCCCGACTCAGGATGGACGTGGACGGGCTGCTGCATTTGAGGTTATGATCTCCAATTCCGCAGTACGTAACCTGATTCGTGAAGGAAAATCACATCAGCTGCTCTCCGTTATGCAGACCACCAGAAAACTGGGCAATATTGCGATGGATGAGGCGATTATGGCGTTGTTCCAGGAAGGAAAGATTTCCAGGGAGATGGCGATTCAGTATGCGGTTGATCCGGAGGGAATGGCACAGAAGCTGCATTAAGCAGTGAACGCTTTCGGCTTATGAGATGTTTGTAATTAGTTTGAGTTTCTTGATTGTTTTATGATCTAATGAAGTCTTTTGCGGCTGGTCATCCGGCCGGCCGCAATCTATTTCTTATTTTTTCACTTTTTTATTATTTTTATTTTTTGATTTTTCTTTTTTTACAATTTTTTTATTTTTTAAAGTTAACCAAATCTATAAATGTGTATAAATGCTTGTAAAATTTTAATTTTTATTAATCTAAGGGAGCACTGATGAATTGGCGCTTTCTTAGAATCTTTGGTGGATGCGAACGGACTTGCAATCGCCGGGATATGAATGAAAGCAAAAGGAGGGAAATTTATGGTCGCGGTAATAACAACAGGTGCGCTTAGAGGGATCGAGAGTTATCTTGTCAGGGTGGAAGCAGATGTGTCCAATGGACTGCCATGTATCGATATGGTTGGGTCGCTGGGTAAGGAGGTGCGGGAAGCGAAGGAGAGGGTGAGGGTTGCGTTGAAAAACAGCGAGATCACTCTGCCGCCTATGCGGATCACCATCAATCTTTCACCGGCTGATCTGCCCAAGGAGGGAACGGGATTTGATCTGCCGATTGCAATAGCGTTATTGGCGGCGTTGGGATATCTCCCTCTGGAGAGAACAGAGGATGTGGTGATCGTAGGGGAACTCGGACTTGCGGGAGAGGTAAAAGGCGTCCGCGGTATCCTGCCGATGGCAATTGAGGCGAAGAAAAAGGGAATCAAGAAGTGTATCGTTCCCAAAAGCAATGCGTCAGAGTGCGCGGTGATACAGGGAATCGAAGTGATCGGTGTGGAAAGTCTGGAACAGACGCTTTTATATCTGCAATCTGATGAGCTGACACAGAGGGAAATGATCAGACCGACGGTGGTGGATGTGGAGTCGCTGTTCAGGAGGACAAAACAGATATGGGAGGAGGATTACGCGGAAATGGGAGGACAGGAAAGCATCAAGCGCGCAATGCAGATCGCGGCAGCGGGATTTCATAATATCCTGATGATCGGACCACCGGGAGCCGGAAAGACAATGGCGGCAAAGCGGCTGCCCGGTATTCTGCCGCCGCTGACCCCGGTAGAAAGCATGGAGGTGTCGAAAATATACAGCGTAGCAGGTCTGCTCGGAGAAGAAGAAATCATGGTCACAAAACGACCTTTTTTGAGTCCGCATCATACTGTGACGCAGCAGGCGTTGGCCGGGGGAGGCAGGATACCACAGCCGGGAATCATCAGTCTTTCCCATAAAGGAATTCTTTTTCTGGATGAGATCGTCCATTTTCCTTCTTATATTCTGGAACTCTTAAGACAGCCCATAGAAGATAAAAAGATACATATTATGCGTAGTAAGGGAAGTTGTATGTTCCCGGCTGATTTT
The DNA here is from genome assembly GCA_029062895.1 of Lachnospiraceae bacterium. Classification (GTDB taxonomy): domain Bacteria; phylum Bacillota; class Clostridia; order Lachnospirales; family Lachnospiraceae; genus NK4A136. Next base: position 27,668 of record JAIDPF010000105.1, on the reverse strand, counting down.
ATGCTTGTGGCATCGATGAATCCCTGCCCCTGCGGATATTATCCGGATGTTAACCGGTGCAGGTGTACGCCGGAAAAGGTAAGACGCTATGTGGAACGGCTTTCCGGACCGATCATCGATAGAATCGATATCTGTGTCGAAGCACCTAAGATAAAGTATCAGGAACTTAACGGCGGACAGAGCGGAAGCAGCAGCGCTATGCTGCGGGAAGGCGTGGAACGGGCAAGGGATATGCAGGAAAAACGATATCGAGGACGGGATGTCTTATTTAACGGACAGCTCGGACCAAAAGAAATAGAACAGTTTATCGTATTGAATAAGACGGAGGAAAAGTATATGGAGGAAATTTTTCATAGGATGAATTTAAGCAGCCGGTCTTATCATAAGGTGCTGAAAGTGGCAAGGACGATAGCGGATCTGGAAGGCGCAGAGATGATTCGTAGGGAGCATTTGACGGAAGCGGTATGTTATAGGGGATTGGAGGATAAATACAGGGAATTGTAATTGATGAAGAAAACAAATATGGGATCTAAAAGCAAAGGAGAGATGGAAAAGGAGTATGGTTGAAAATATGGACGCTAAAAAAGAAAAGACAGGGATAGAATATGAACTGGCATGCAGGCATTTTCTGATGTGTGTGGAGGGGATTGGCGCAGCTACTGCAATTAAAATCGTGGAGTATTATGGAGGTGCAGGCCGGATATGGAGATTGACAGAAAAAGACATCCGGCAGGAACAGAGGATGAATGAACGACAGAAGAACCATTTTATTGAATGTAGAAGACGCTGGGATTTGGCAGGGGAATTGCAAAAGTTGAAGGATAAGGGAATTAAAATGGTAAGCTATGATGATCGCATATATCCGGGAAGGCTTAGGGAGATTCCCGATAAACCGTTCCTGCTGTATTACATAGGAGAGCTTCCGGCGGAAACAATGCCCTGCGTTGCGGTCATCGGAGCAAGGATGTGTTCGGAGTATGGTAGATTTATAGCTGCGGAATTGGCGGCAGGATTAGCAGAACGGGGCATACAGGTAGTCAGCGGAATGGCGGACGGGATTGACGGGATCGCCCAGAGGAACGCATTGGAGCATGGAGGGATGAGTTATGGGGTTTTGGGATGCGGCGTGGATGTCTGTTATCCGTCATCTAACAGGACGCTTTATCAGGCACTGCAGATACATGGGGGTATCCTTTCGGAATTTTCGCCGGGAACAAAACCGGAAGCGCGTCATTTTCCGATGCGTAACCGTATCATCAGCGGTCTGGCAGATCTGATTCTTGTGATAGAGGCAAAGGAACGGAGTGGGACGAGGATCACTGTGAATATGGCATTGGAACAGGGGAAAGAGGTTTATGCGGTGCCGGGAAGGATTACGGATGAACTCAGCCGCGGATGTAACAGGATGATCTTAGAAGGCGCGGGAGTGGCGGCGGATATCAATGAGCTTGCGGAGGCGGCATGGCAGGCATGGGAAAGAAACTGTTGCCAAGTACGGGAGAAAGGAACGGGAGAAATGGCAGAAGAAGGAGCAAAAGAAAAAAGGAAAGAAGCAATGGCATCGGCTGGGACAGACAGGAGAGGAAAGACGGAAACAGAAAAAGATATGTGGAAAAGGATCTTGCAATTGATAAGAAAAAAGGGAATGACCGCGGATGAAGTATTAAACTGTCTGCTGGCACAGGGAAGTAGGATGGATAAGACCCTGAATATTTCTTCGGTGCAGGGAATGTTGTCAGAACTTATGATTATGGGGGAGGTAGTGTGCCATTGCGGGTTATATGAAATCAAGAATTATCGTCTGAGATGATAGCGGACAGGATGCAAAACGAGTAGATGCTTGAATTTACAGTAAAAAGAAGTTATAATAAAATCGCCGGACTTAGAAAGGATGAATATGGGCAATATATATGATTAGTATGGTGGAAGTGGAGAAGCTCGCTGGACTTCGGAGGGTATAAAAGCGAATGAAGCAGAATTTACATGTTTATATGGGACTTCATATACTGCTGCTGGTATATTCAGCGAGCACTGTTTTTTCTAAACTTGCTTCCGGATATTCTTTTCTAAGCTATAGATTTTTGTTATGCTATGGGATGGTGCTTCTGCTTCTGGGAGCGTATGCGGTTTTTTGGCAGCAGATCATAAAAAGGCTGCCACTGATGACGGCATATGCCAATAAGGCAGTGACTGTAGTATGGGGCATCGTCTGGGGTGCGTTGATTTTTCGGGAAGAGATTACATGGGGAAAGGTATTTGGTGCCGTTTTGGTGATTGCAGGGGTGATGCTATACGTATCCGGCGATCATGGAGATGATCAGGAGGCAGCGTTATGAACCGTGAGTTCCTTCTGTATGCGGGATTGCTTCTTTTTGGAGTGTTTCTGGGCGCGGTTTCACAGGTGATGCTGAAAAAGGCAGCGCTTAAAGAGTATTCTTCTAAGATTAAGGAATATCTGAATCCGCTGGTGATTCTGGCATATGTGATTTTTGTGGGGACGACGCTTATCTCTGTATATGCATATCGTGTGGTGCCGCTGTCCTTGGGATCGATTCTGGAGGCGACCAGCTATATTTATGTGACGATATTCGGAGTTGTTTTTTTTCGGGAAACCATTAATATCAGGAAGTTAAGCGGATTGTTGTTGATTATTGCAGGCATAACGATTTATGCGCTTCTTGGATAATTAGATTGAAAAATCTTTGAGCCGCCGAAGGCGGCATGGATGAATTGGTATGAGAGGATCGGTTACAGGATGCAGACAGTAAAAAAGCGTATCAGTTTTGTAATACCATGTTACAGGAGCGAGAAGACGATCAGGGAGGTTATTGACGAGATCATCCGCGTCGTATCGGAAAAAAAGGAATATGATTATGAAGTAATCTGCGTCAATGACTGTTCGCCGGATCAGGTCGGGGCGGTGATCATGAAGCTTGCCGACAAGGATCCCAAAATAAAATATATAGAATTTGCCAAGAACAAAGGAAAGCACGCAGCGATCCTGGCGGGACATACTTTTGTAACGGGGGAATTTGTGGTGGATATGGACGACGACTGTCAGAGCCCGGTATATGAACTTTGGCGTCTGCTTGCGCCGGTGGAAAATGACGAATGCGATGTTGCCACAGCAAATTATTTTAAAAAGAAAGAAAGTCTGTTCAAAAGATTTGGAAGCTGGGTCAATATGAAGACCAGCTGTATCATGCTGGACAAGCCCAAGGGGATGATCATTGATAATTTTTCTGTCATGAAACGGCTGATCAGTGATGAGATTATAAAATATAAAAATCCGTATCCCTATTTCGAGGGACTTGTCTTTTCCATCACCAAGAGGGTAAATGTCGTGATGATGGAACAGCGTGAGCGGGGGGATGACAACCGGACGGGATATACCTTTGCGAAGTCGCTTGCTCTCTGGAGCAACGGACTGACGGCGTTCTCGGTCAAACCGCTCAGGGTCGCATCCATGGCGGGACTGTTTTTTGCGATTGCCGGTTTTGTGTGGGGAGTCAGTATCATTGTAAGAAAACTTGTGTTTCATTCCATATTGGTCATGGGTTACAGCTCTCTGGCGGCGATCATGCTTTTTTCTACGGGGCTTATGATGCTGATGCTGGGGATGCTTGGGGAATATATTGGCAGGATCTATATCTCGATCAATTCCCTGCCGCAGTATACTATCAAAAAAGTAAAAAATACAGACACTCAGGATCTGCCATTGGATCGACCGTAGTCTTTGCTGCCGGATATCATGGCGTGGAATGGCTGAGACGGAAGAAATGGGCATAAAAAGATTCTATAATATGCACAATTTCACAAAAATAATCTTGTTTAATAATAACAAAAATATTTTTGGAATCAAAAAATCAAAAAAATTTATTTCCTTTTGCGTAATTTTATGTAATAATAGAGTAGTGTGATTGCGTGTTTTTGTTTTATTTTGGTAGAAACACAAATTTCTATATTTCTGTTAGAAACATTTAATTTCATAGAAGCGACAGGAGGGGAATCGGCATGGCTCTTTTTGGAGTAAAAAAGAGGCTGGGTGATATGCTGGTGGAAGCCGGCAAGATCACCGAAGAACAGTTGATGAGAGCGTTGGAAGAACAGAAGACGCAGAAAACAAAGCTTGGCGAGACTTTGATGAGCTTAGGGTTTATCTCGCAAGAGGATTTTGCGGATTTCTTCTGTAGGACAATGGGATACCAGAGCGTGGAGCCGGAGACTTTAAAGGATTACGATCCGAGAGCATTGGAGATTGTCGGGGAAGCGTTGGTCAAAAAACATGAGGTGCTTCCATTCGGCTTTGATGCGGATAATGTGAATGTGATCAATGTCGCAATGTCAGATCCTACCAACTTAGGCATCATTGATGATATCGAGATGGCATCCGGTATGGAGGTGCAGCCGTTTTATTCGCCGCAGAGCGCAATAGCGATCATACTGGATAAGATTTACGGCAAGAAGGCGACGATGGAGGCTGCTGAGCAGTTTGAAGCGGAACATGCTGCGGAGTTTGCTGATGAGGAAGAGGCGGAAGATGATACCGTAGGGGATGCACCGATCGTTAAGATCGTAAGGAGCATGATCCAGCAGGCGGTCAGGGAAGGCGCTTCCGATATCCATATAGAGCCATTGGAGCATAATGTACGCGTGCGAAACCGTGTTGACGGTATGCTTCGTGAGGATGCGGTATATTCTTCCAATATGCTGAGCGCGATGACGGCGCGTATCAAGATCATATCCGGACTGGATATCTCTGAAAAGAGGAAACCGCAGGATGGTCGTCTTACCTATATTGTAGATGGTGTGGAATTCGACGTCCGTGTATCTATCCTGCCTACGGTTTATGGCGAGAAGACGGTTATGCGACTTACCAAGAAACAGGGACTAAGTCAGGAGAAGAAATATCTTGGTCTTTATCCGGACGACGAGATGAAGCTTGACGGTATCATGAATAACCCCCATGGCATCATCCTTGTTACGGGACCTACCGGTTCCGGTAAATCAACTACCTGTTATACGGTATTGAACGAACTGAATAAACCGGAAGTGAATATTATTACGGTGGAGGATCCTGTCGAGGCGAACGTAGCCGGGATTAATCAGGTACAGGTAAATGTTAAGGCGGGTCTGACTTTTGCGGGCGCATTAAGATCTATTCTGCGTCAGGATCCGGATATTATCATGATTGGTGAGATTCGAGACGCAGAGACGGCGCAGATAGCGGTTCAGGCGTCTATTACGGGTCACTTGGTTATCTCTACGCTGCATACGAACTCGACATCGGCATCTATCACGCGTCTGATTGATATGGGCGTAGAGCCGTATATGATTGGTGACGCGGTAGTTGGCATCATTGCGCAGCGTCTGGTACGCCGTCTCTGCCCACAGTGTAAGGCTGGGCATATTGCGACGCAGAGGGAGAAGACGCTGCTTGGATATACCGGAATGGAGGATATTACGGTATATGAACCTGTCGGCTGTGAAGCCTGTGGAACCGGCTATAAAGGACGAAAGGCTATCTATGAGATTATGCCGATCTCGGCGAATATCAGGCGTGTCCTGCATGAGACGGTTACAGCGGAGATTATCCAGAATACAGCCGTAGCGGAGGGGATGAACACGCTGCAGATGTCCGGCGCGAGGAATGTGATAGAAGGCACGACCTCGATTGCCGAGATGGTTCGTGTGGCTTACGATATGGATGCGGCGAATGAAGCGAACAGCGAAGAGCTGGCTGCGGCTACACAGGCGCCCGGCGTATAAGGTCTGGAAGGGCTTCCGGTCGTGCAGTTTATGAGTGCGGCGCAGGGAAGTATCTCTATATAATATAGCAAAAAATATAAGGAAAAGGTGGGAGCGTATGGCACAATATGCATACCGGGTTATGACCCCGGCGGGGAAGGAAAAGAAAGGAACACTGGAAGCGAAATCACGTGACGCCGCCATGAATATGCTGAAGGCGGAAAAGAACGTGGTGATTCAGTGCGAAGAGGCAGGAGCCATGAGCAAGAATCTCAGCTTTAGCTTTGGTACAAAGATAAAGCCAAGGGATTTCTCTATATTCTGTCATCAGTTTGAAAGTATCAATAAAGCGGGCGTCAGCGTCGTGGACTCCTTTGAGATGTTAGGGACGCAGACAGAGAACCCGGCGCTGCAGGCGGCAATCAAGGCAGTACATACAGATATTTCGAAAGGTGATTCGCTTGCAACTGCCATGCGTAAGAGGAAAGGTGTCTTTCCTGAGATGTTGCTGAACATGGTGGAGGCGGGTGAAGCCTCCGGTAGTCTGGACGTCGCTTTCATGCGTATGGCGATTCAGTTCGAGAAGGATGCGGCGTTGCAGTCAGCGGTAAAGAAAGCGGTTACATACCCGATCATCCTGATTGTAGTAATGATTGCCGTTATTTTCGTTATCATGACATTTGTTATCCCGTCCTTTATGGGAATGTTCGCGGATCTGGATACAGAGATGCCGGCGATTACGATGGTTATTGTTCATGTCAGTGACTTCTTCGTGGCATGGTGGTGGCTGATACTGATTATAGGAGCTGTATTGTTCATGGCGATTAAGGCATATGCGAACACTGACTCCGGCAAGGAAGTTACCAGTAGTTTGGCAGTTAAGCTTCCTGTGCTTGGTCCAGTAAAGACCAAGTCAGCCTGCGCGAGGTTAGGACGTACCCTGTGTACTCTGCTTGCGGCCGGTGTGCCGATGGTTGACGCAATAGACATCACGGGGCGTAATATGGAGAATCTTCTGTATAAGCGGGCCATGAAGGAAGCAAAAGAGCAGGTAATGCGAGGCGTGCCGCTTTCGAGGCCGTTAAAGAGCAGCGGATTGTTCCCGCCGATGGTAGTACATATGGTATCCATTGGAGAAGAGACAGGTAATATTGAGGTCATGCTGGAGAACGTAGCGGATTATTATGAAGAAGACGTACAGCTTGCGACGGAACAGATGATGACGATCATGGAGCCTGCGATTATCGTAGTCATGGCAGTGGTTGTCGGCTTCCTGGTAATTGCTATTCTGTCGCCGATGTTCACACTGTACGACAGTCTTTCCTCCTAAGCATAACGGATATACAGTCGATTGAACTTATAGGTGTTGGGTAATCAGATGGAAGAACCCCTGGAAGCCTTGGCTTCCGGGGGTTTTTTGAAAACGGATGCTTTCAAAGTGTGGCTACAAAAAATTGTGGAGAAGAACGTGAAATTATGAATGCGAAAGCAATGGAAGGTTTAAAAAAAAGAAAGTACGGATTGCTGGCGGCACTATTGACTGCTTGTGCGGCGGTAGTGATATTCAGTCTTTCCGGAAGGCTGATCGGCGGTGGTTACACTTTCATACGGGGGGATCTGACGGGGCAGTTCGTGCCGTTCATCCGTCAGTTCCTTAATTCTCTGTTTGGACCGGAGGATCTGGATTATTCTTTTTATATCTCTATGGGGGCATCGACGATGGCGGTCTATGCCTATAACTGTCTAAGTCCTTTTAACCTAGTCTATCTGCTGATCGTAGATGGAAATCTGGCATCTGTTGTGGTAATGGTCGGTAAACTGTCTCTGGCAGCGTATACGTTTCAGTGGTTTTCAAGGACGATTTTAAAAAATAATACGATATCTTCCGTCGCGTTTTCCATGGCGTATGCGCTCTGCGGTTATACGGTCACATATTATCATAATATTATGTTTTTGGACAGCGTCTATATGCTGCCGGTCATCATGGGATTGGTGGTGCTTTTTGTAAAGGAAGGAAAGTGGAGAGCGCTGACGGCGGCGTATGCATATTTATTTCTTGTCAACTTCTATATCGCTTATATGGTTGGTTTTTTCTCCTTTATACTGCTACTTGCCATGATGGCGGCGGAATATGGAAGGTCATGGAAGCGGTATGCCGTGACGGGAGTTCGGTTTGCGGGGCTTGTAATACTGGCGGCGCTGATGGACGCGATTTTTTTGATGCCGGCAGCGTATGCCCTCTTGTGGAACGGTGCGCCGGATGCGTCGGTATTTGACGATTTGCGATTGATGTTGTGGGATCTGTATGGCAATCTTTTCCTCGGACAGATGCAGACACTGGAAGGGATCTTTCCAATGATTTACTGCGGTGTTATTGTTGTATATCTGGTTCCGCTTTTCTTTATGGACGGACATTATGGAAGAAAAGAAAAGACTGTCTGTGCGGTACTTTTGGGCTTCCTTATCATTTGTTCCATCTGGCTTCCCGGATATATCTTTCTTCACTGCTTTGATGCACCGGATTCTAATGGTTACAGGTTTGGTTTTTTATATAGTTTTCTGCTGACGGCAGTATGCTGTGCGCAGTGGAGCAGGGTAGGGAGCGTTAGACCCCAAAAGCTTACGGTTATCGCCGTTATTAATGTTATCCTTTATTATCTGATCTATCTGTGGCAGAAACGGAATCTCGAAGAGTCATATCAAAGCATGTCCGTTCTTGGCTGGGAACTCAATATTCTGTTTATTTTTCTACTGTTGGTACTGATGCGTTATGCGCAGCGGGGAGAGGGGACAAAGAAAAAAGCGGAAAGGCTTCTGGTCGTCCTGATGACATTGGAGCTTATTGTCAACGGATTTTTCTGTGTCACCAGAGCCGGTTATCTGCCGGGGGATCATAAGGTGATCTACAACAACTGGATGGACAGCGTGGAAGAAACCCTTCGCACTATCCGGAAAGAGGACGACGGAATCTACCGTATCAGGTATCACAATGCTGTTGCGCAGGATCAGTCGATGCAATTTGACTATATGGATATTCCATATTTTAGTACCATTGAAAACTGGCGCCTGCGGGATACGCTTGGGCTGCTGGGATACAGCGTCAGTCCCAGAGGTGTTTTAAATACCGGTGGGACACCGGTGACAGAGATGCTGTTTGCTCAGCGTTATATCGTCATGGCAAAAGATCCATGGGAGATGGATACGGCAGTTCAGACATTATATAAAAATGAAACTGCACTTGGATTGGGTTATATGGTCAGAGAGGAATTGCGGGATATCATCCTGCAGGAAAATGCCATGGAAAATCTCAATTTGGTGCTTCAGGGGATGACGGGAGAGGATATTGTATGCATGATCCCCTATACGGGGGATATCCGGCTGGAATCTGAAAATATGGTATTCGGTATGACCGCAGAGGAGACTTACGCTTTGTACAGAAAAGATGAGACAGAAGCATCGGCGCACCTGATTTATCGGATCGAATCTGACTCCTTGTATCCGTCATATGCATATTTTTCTCAGGAGATCTCCATAAAGGATACGTCTATGCCTGTACTTTATGGAGGGTATGGCTTGGGGACTTATCTGACGGCTCCGGCAATCTTGCCGATGGAAAGGAGTGCTGACGGGGACAATATAACTATCTTTATGGGGGAGGGGATATCATCAGAGGGATGGTACAGGAATCATTATTTCGCTTATTATGATCCGGCTGCGTTGCAGGATGCTTATGAGGTGTTAAAGGAGCATCAGTTCCTTATCAGTGAAAGGCGCGGAAGCCGCATCAGGGGCACGGTGGAAGCCGTGGAGGGTAGGACGCTTTTGTTTACTTCCATTCCTTATGATAAGGGGTGGAGGATTTATGTAGATGGAACGGAAGCCAAGACGGAAGCTTTGATCAACGGGGCGTTTCTGGGAACGGAGCTGACGCCGGGGATACATGCGATCGAAATGGTTTATCAGAGCCGCCTCAATACCGTCTCCGCATGGATCAGCGCAGCTGCCTGCGCAGTATTCCTGCTGACTGTTCTAACCGCAAAGGATGGGTGGAAAATGAAGATAAAGACGGATGCGAAAGAAGAAAATACGAATCAAGAAAAAAACGACATCAATAAAAATAATGATAAATAATATCTTAAAAGTAAAAAAACTGCTGGACAGAAGAAAAAATAAGTGTTAGTATAAGAATATCAAAAAGGTCGTTGACCAAATCTAAAAAAAAAGAAAAGGAGAGAAGAAAAATGAAGAACAACAAAGGTTTTTCCCTCGTTGAACTTATCATCGTTATTGCTATCATGGCAATCTTAGTAGGTGTTATGGCACCTCAGCTGATTAAGTACATCGAGAAGGCTAATGCATCCGCTGATGCACAGTTAGCAGACACAGTTCACAGCGCGGTTATTGACGCAGCATTGGATCCGGAGGTTGCAACAGCTTCAACACCTGGTATCCCTACAGCTCCTGTTAACATTATTGGTAGCCCGTGGACGACTGGTACTAGTCCTTTCGAGACTGCAGTTTGTGAGATTCTTGGCGTTACTTCAACAGCTACGCTTTCTACTTCACTGAAGTCCAATGGCCCTCACAACAACATTTCTGTAACAATCAGCGGCAATAACGTTACTGTTGTACTTCCTGGAACAGACAGCCGTGGTTCCAAGGCAGCAAGTGGTTATGAAATCACAGTTCCGAAGCCGTAAGTTCCTGCTTTAGGAGGAAAAATCAGAACGGGCGCAGATGCGCCCGTTCTTTTTTATGGGTCGTGACCCTGTTGAGCTCGCGAAGCGTGCGAAATATAAACCACCCGCTATGCGGGTGCGCGTTGTTTAATGGCCAATAAGGCGAATAGTTTAGCACACACCAAGTGGATGTGTAAATACCACATAGTGTTCACTCCTAAGTATAGAAGAAAAATAATATATAATCAATACAAAGAAAGTATCAGGGATATATTAAAGCAGCTATGTGCGTATAAAGGTGTAGAGATACTGGAAGGGCATCTAATGCCAGACCATATCCATATGCTGGTAAGCATACCGCCAAAGTTAAGTGTATCACAATTCATGGGATATCTGAAAGGAAAAAGTGTACTTATGATATTCGATAAGCACGCAAACCTGAAGTGCAAGTTCGGGAACAGACATTTCTGGGCAGAGGGATATTATGTGAGTACAGTAGGACTGAATGAGGCAACTATAAGAAAGTACATTCAGGAACAGGAAAGTCACGATATAGCCATGGATAAATTGAGTGTGAAAGAGTATGAGAACCCCTTCAAGGGGGTATCCGGTAGTAAGAGCGCCCTTTCAAGGGCAGCGACGAGTCAAAGGCGTTAAGGCTTGAACGAAGTGAAAGCCAGCGTCTTTAGGCGCTGGCCGGTAACAGAGGCTTATAGCTTCAGAACAAACCACCGGCTAAGCCGGTGGTTCTGATTTGCGTTTTCTGCACAGGAAGAGGATTCCTGACAGGAGTACAAGGATGATGAAGGAAATCAGAGTGATGACAGCGCCAGGAAGGCTGCCCTGCGCAATATATTCCAGCGTGATCTGATGTTCTCCCGGCGTTAATACAAGCGACAGGAAAGCGTCTTCCAGAATAGGATACGTGGGAACCGCCGTCCCGTCAACATATGCGTGCCAGCCTTTGTCGTAGGGGATCGTCGTCAGAAAGACAGGGCGGTCCTCGGTTGCCGTGACTGTCCCTTGGATATAGTCGTCTTCAAAATGGCTGATCCGGAATCCGCCTGCAGAAAGGTCTTCATAAGCGGTCGGAATAACGCTGCTGTCATAATAATAAAAATACATATTATTGCAATAATAGTCGCGGTAGCCGTTGGAAAAGTAAATCATGACGGTTTCGTGCGGCGTATCATACATTTTAGCGTCAGTTCCCTTGGCAATGGCGCCGTAGGACAGGTACGGCGATTCATTGAAACCCTCCATCTGCGCAAGAATTAGGGGAGAGGACGGATCGGCTGCCGGAACGGGCTGGGTAAAGCATGCCATAAATTGCATACCGTCACGAACCGGGGCAGAAAAGGAGATAATCCCGCCGGTAAGGTAATCGGAGAGATGGTAGAAATTTACAAACTCCTCGGAATTTACGATTGCCATATTCTCATACTCTATCTTCAGCTCATCCTGCGGCACGGGCGTAAAGACTTCATAATATTGTCCTGTTAGGCAGTAAAGCAGCAGCATCTGGTTGTAGAAGGGATCGTCGATCGGCTGGTAATGAATGATCTGCGGGTCGGACATATAACCAAGAGGAAGGGAATAGGGATTGACGGTAACTTCCGCCGGGGTGTAAGTATCCTTTGTGATGCCGGGATCCAAAGAAGCGGCCGGCGTCAGTGTAATCCTGTATTTTCCGGAAAAAAGCATATCGGTAACGGCGGTATAGCCCGTGCCGGAGATAAAACGGTTGCTTGTGGCAGCGCCGAGGTGGGAAAGCGCCTTTCTTAGCGGGTAGTCGTCAGAGGATGAAAATGTGGAAAGGGAATGATAACCGAACAGTCCAGCGGCGTTAGGGCATTCTTCGTAAGTGGTGTGTATCCGGTAAAAAGAACTGTCAGCTTTCAGGATGCTGTCTATGGCGTCTTTTTCAGAATAATACCACTGGTTATAAACATCCTCGCTTACGGCATAATGTTCCTCCTTGGAGATGCACAGGTAAGCGTTGATGGAGAGCTCTGCGGTCATCAGGATCAGCGCGGCAGCGAAGACGGCAGCCCCTGAACGGCAAAAAGCTGTCTTCATGCAGCGGTACAGGACGACGCCCCATAAGGCCAGAAAGACGGCGTTGAGCAGAAATTCATTCTGCGAGTTCCTGTAATTGACATCAGAAAAGATGACCTTTTGAATAGGGATCATAAAGGAATAAAAGACGGCAAGAAATACAAGATAGCGTACAATATGCCTGAATGGGATCTCTTCCACGTGCGGCAGGACACGGCAGGCCATCCAGAGTATGAGGAACACCATGAGGAACGCAAACCGGTAGCCGTACATATTAGGATAATCAAAGGCATGCATAAATTTATATAATGGAAGCAGCAGCGTGCAGAGAAGGAGATATGCCGCAGCGATGCCCGCCATGATTTTTTCCCTGCGGGAGATCTTTTTGGACGAAAAGTAAAACGGAACCAGAATCAACGCGGGAAGGCCGCAGTATAGGAGCGGCACCTGCGTGTCGAGCGTCTGCATCTGCCCGATAAACATGCTGTTGAGGAGATCGGGAAGCGCAGTCCGCAGTTCCGAGAAGGTAGCGTTATCTACAGCTATATGGGAATACAGGAAATATGCCGTGGGTATCAGGAGGATGGCGCATAAGCCGACTGCAAGCAGGGCGGCAAAGGCATATTTCAGGCAAAGCAATAGCATCCTTCTACGCCCGCCGGACTGGCGGATGTCTTCGCGGTAAAACAGGCAGAGGACAAATACGACGGCGGAGAAGATGCCGACCATAAATCCCATATAAAAATTCGTAATAAATAAGTAAGCGTAAGCAGGGACTAACCCAATAAAGCTGCCCGTATCGATCAGTGTTACGATGAAAAGGACGATGATGGGAAGGATATAAAGCGCGTCGAGCCACATGATATGGTAATGCATCGTGACGGCATATCCGCACAGCGCATAGGACATGGCAAAGAGGAGCGTTGCGGGATGGAAGAGCTTGGACGTCTTCTGGATGAATAACTGGAAGCTGGCAGCGGCTGTTCCTAATTTTAGTACGATGATCACAGCCGTCATGGCAGGAATGGAGACAGACTCAATCAGGTATAGCAGGTTGAATGGACTGAATGCATAATACGCATAGGTTAAGATGGCGCCGGAACCGAGGTAGGTGGAGAATGAGTACCAAAGGCTTCCTTCGCCTTTTAAGACGCGCAGGAACATTTGGATAAACGCTATATACTGCCCGTTTAAGTCGCTCCTAAGGATTGTGTCATTAGAATAACCGAGGATGCCGAGCATTGCGAGGGAAATCAGGAAAGCAAGCATGGAAAGCAGCGCGGCGGACAGCGGATATAGGATGCGGTTTTGTAAAATACCAGTCTTTTTTTTCATAATATATAGTCTCCTGTAATCAATAATCATTATTCCTTATTATAAGAGGAAAGGCATATTAACGCAATCAATAATCACAAAATAACCTAAAGTGCATAATTTCTAAAAATAAAAGATTTCAATTGTTCATAATGCTGAATATGAAAAAAAATTTAATTATTTGAAAACTTTACTAGACGCAATTTTAATAATTTGTTATAATTAAACTCAATCGGAAGTATCGGGTTTATTTCTTTATGTAATTTGCAATACTTGATTTCGGATTGCAGCACGGAAAAGCAGGATAAGGTGGAAGGACAGGATGGATTATGTAGGGATACTGATAAGCGCTTGTCTGTGCGGTGGAGGTATTGCTGCATATACCGCTTATCTGCTGAAGCATACGGAAGAGGAATATACCTATAAAGGCGGTGCTGCTCGGTATCTGATTATCATTGCGGTTAATTTACTGGTGTGGTTGTTTCTTTATCTGAATATTGGATTTACATATAAGTTTTTTCTTTATGTATTGGCATCTTCGGCGTTACTTGGTTTGTCGGTGGTGGATCTTGCGATTTATGAGATTCCTGTGCAGTTTAATTATTTTATTTTATGTATGGGAATCATTGCGGCTGTTTTGGATTGGCGGCGCTGGTATGTTTATCTGATTGGCATGTTCTTAGTCAGTGGTATTTTTTATCTGTTGGCGTGGATAACCAAAGGCAGGGGAATGGGCGGCGGCGATATTAAGCTGATGGCGGCTTTGGGGCTGTTACTTGGATGGCAGAAGATTCTGCTGGTTATGACGCTTGGATGCATTTTGGGCATTGTGATTCATGGTATATTGATGATAGTCTCCAAGAAAGAGCATATGCTGGCGTTTGGACCGTATCTTTCGGCAGCCGGGGTGATTGTTATGTGTTACGGGGACGGAATACTGCATTGGTACATACAGACTTTTTTGATTTTTGAATAAGTTCGGATATTAATCCGGTTTATTATAATTAAACTATACTCACTATGAAAGGGGAGCAAATAGGATGGCAAATAAAGTATTGTCTATCTATGTCGGTACGGATGCAATCAGAATTGCTGAGATGCAGAAGAACGGCAATAAGGCAGTAATCCTTACCAATGCCGCGGAAGTTGCTACGCCGAATAACAGCGTCAATGATGGCTATCTGGTTGATATTACGGCTATCTCTGAGGCAATCAGAACAGCAATATTTGGAAGGGGATTTACGGCAAAGGAAGTTATCTTTACAATAACAAGTAAGAAGATTGCCAGTAAGGACGTAGAGATTCCTTATGTAAAGAATGTGAAGAAGATGCAGCAGATCCTGCTGGCGAACTCAAACGAATATTTCCCGATGAGTAACGTTGGGGATTATTCTTATGCGTATTCCTTCCTGGAGGACTACAATACGGAAGAAGGTCGCAAGTGCCGTGTATCTGCGATTGCAGCCCCCAACGATCTTGTGAAGTGTTATTACGAACTGGCTGAAGAACTGAAATTATCGGTGGACAGTATAGATTATTATGGTAACTCCGTTATCCAGCTTCTTTCCATGCAGATGCCGGAAGGAAGGATGGATCTTGTTCTGCAGATTGAGAAAGATATAACATTTGTCAATGTCATGAGAGGTAAGACGCTGATTCTGCAAAGAAGCGTGCCTTATGGTAAGAATGCGGTTATCAATGCCCTGATGGACGTTAAGAAGATTTCAGAGAAGGATGCTAAGACGCTTCTTTCCAATGAGACGCTTCTTGATCAGCATGTAACGGCGGATGAGTATGCGCAGACGGTGCAGTATCTGGTTGCGGGCATTGGCAGGGTTGTTGAATACCACAGGACGAAGAATAAGAATGACCTGCTTCAGGGTATTAAGGTATTCGGTGAAGGTAGTGCGATTGCTGGTATTGAGAGAATTCTGGAACGTGAGCTTGGCGCTCCGGTAGAACATTTTGAGACGCTGGCCGGTGTCGCGATTAAAGGGCAGGCGGCGTTGACTGCTGAGGAAGTATTAAGATATCTTCCTAATATCGGCGCGGTGATTGCGCCGGTTGGACTGTCGGTTGAGATGTCAGGATCCCGCGCTTCAATAGGATCACAGCAGACGTTTGCTATCATGCTTGTCGTTCTGGGCGTGTGCGCTGCCGGAATGATTGGCTGGGTGGCTTATACGGCCATTACATATCACAATGCCGTAACGCAGAGGGATAATTTGCAGTACGAGATTGCCAAAATCGAGGATATTGAACAGATAGCGCTCGAGTATGAGGCTGCGTTAAATGAGTATCATATCGTTGATGCGTTTGAGGAGTCAACGCATTCCGATAATGAGATGTTGCTGCAGCTTATCCTTGACATGGAGAAGAGGATGCCGAAAGGAACTTCTATTAATAACCTTGCGGCAGCGGAAGGACAGATATCATTTGATGTTGCGTCCGGCTGGAATCTGATTACCAAGAATGAAGTCGCTGACGTACTGGTGCAAATCGGCAGGCTGGATTATGTATCCAATTTTACGATTCCGGATATTACGGAAGAATATAAGACACTGTTTTTGATTGGATACGACGAGGAAGGCAACGCTGTTTATTTAAGGGAAGAAGAGAACGGAGTACTCGGCGATTATATTGAGTATGAGGAAGGAGAAGAGTATCCTGCAGAGTACATGCAGTATGAACTGATTACGCTGACTCAGACGACTTATTCGGTGGGATGCCATATTACAAGACCTGCGGAAGAAGAAACAGAGGAGGAAGAACTGCTTCCGCTGTTTGACCCGGCTGCAGCAGCTCCTGCCGCAGACACTACAGCAACGGAAGGGGGCGCTGAATAATGTCAGATAGAGATAAAAAGCTTATTGTTGTTTTAATGATTGCTATGATATTGATTCTTCCTTATGTGTTCTATATTAAGGATACAAAGGTGAATACGGAGACAGTCAATGTGGAGATCACTACGCTGCAGGCGAGGCTGGATTATCTGAATATGCTTGACAACAGGCGTGGTGATTATATAGAAGAGACAGAACGTCTGAACAAGGAGAGGGATGATATCATCGCTTCTTTCCCGGCGGGCATTGCACCTGAGAACTACACCATGTTCTTATTGCAGACAGAGTATTCCTCTGATCTGGTGCCGTTAGAGGAGACAGAGTACTATACATTTTCCGCTGCAACGTCAGGGAAGGCGACGGACGAGAACGGGCAGCTTACGACACAGTTACAGTATCCGATCCTGTTTGACAACGTAAGCTATGCGCCTAATATTGAGACGCCGATTTCTTCCGAGGATACGGATACGGGATATGTTGCCCTGACGAATTCTTCTGCTCTGACATACCGGTGCTATTACGGCGGTGTGAAATATCTGTTAAAGTACCTGATGGATTATGAGGATCCTATGATCTACAGAAGCATCACGATGGAGTTCGACCCGGAGACAGGAGTTATGATCGGTGCTATTCAGCTTGACCAGTATGCTGTTGCAGGGGCTGACAGGGAATTCCCGGATGTTGAGTTCATCATCGATGTTGATGGACAGAAAATGGATACGGGTCTTAATGACAGCATGCGTGGCAACGAGGATGCGGAAGCCGGTATATTCGGCAATCTGGAACGTGAAGCGGCTGCGGAAGAAGCTGTGGTTGAAGACGGTGGCGGCGAAGAGGCTGTCGAATAAAATAGTATTGTAATTTGCCTAGAGCTTTCCTGATAAAGGAAGGCCTAGGCTTTGTTGAAAGGTATTGTGTATTAGGGGAGGTGTGATACCTGATGAAAACTTATGGCTCCGGTTTTAAAAAGGACAATAAGGGTTTATCCTTGATTGAATTATTGATTGCAATGGCACTGCTGGCTATTTTGATTGTGCCTATATTTAATTCTTTCATTGCTTCGGCCAGGATTAATCTTAAATCAAGGCAGTTGATGGCGGCCACTGATCTGGCACAGACGATTTTTGAGGGATTTTCCGATAAGTCGTATGGGACGGTGAAAGACGATATCGACGGCGTGATGGGTCACGGCACATTAAGCGGCAACCATATCTACGCTACGGTCAGCAACAATTATTACAATATGCCGGAACATTATGTCGCGCTGGACGGCAGTCTGCTGACATCTTTGGGCTCGCCCAGTGTGAACTGCGTTCAGTATGGCAGCGATGTGTATGTGGCAAGGGAGCTGATCAGCGGCAACAATGCGGCCGGTATGACGACAGTGAGCATCAATTCGCTGATCTGTGACGCTGCGAGAGAGGATCTGTCCGTGTCTACAAACAGCTGCCTGCGGGGCTGGGTTGACGGTAGTAAGAATATGGCGGCTATGGTATATACCGGGGTCGATCAGGACGGATTCCTGTTTGATGTTGTCGTTACGTTCCTGCCGATGGCGTATGATGAGACCGATGAGCATTTTCCATACTGCGTGACAGTTACGGTATATGATGCCAAGGAAAATCCCGATATTGACAGGATGAGCAGCGAACGGTATCAGTTCAGTATGAAGGGCGGTATTTCCAATTAAATGAGGAGGATGGGTATGAAAAAGCTAAACAACAAAGGTGTGGCGCTGGTAACGGTGCTGATCACCATGACGTTTGCCACGATACTGGCGACATCTCTGATTTATATGGCGTATATGAATTATGTTATGAAGTCCATGCGTTTTAGTTCCACGGATAACTTTTATACGGCAGAATTTGCACTGGATGATCTGGCGATGGCAATGCAGCAGCTTGCGGCAGAGCAAGGCAATGCAGCAGATGCTGTCGCTGCGCTGCGTACCAGTGTAGGTGAAAATTATGGCAATGGCGTTCAGCAGTATGATAACGAACATGTGAGGGCGATGATACAGGTGGCAAGCAGGGAAGCGAGTATTTCCGTGAATACGATCTATGAACAGAATGAGAATGGGTCGACTGTACAGAATTTATATACCACAAGCAATTCCGTGGAGCTTAAGGGTCTTGAAATTACGTCCGTGACGGCCAGCGGATATAAGAGTACGATTGTCACGGATCTTAAGATCGTATTTCCCAGCAGCAATTTAGGCGATCTGGATATCAATGACTTCAGCGTCCTTTCGGATTCACCGGTCATTGTTGATGCAGGTAACTGTTACTTTACCGGCTGCGTCTTTATCGGGGACGGTACACCGGGTACCGTTGGAGACGCGCTGACGGTAAAAGGAAGTTCGATTGTCCATATCCTATCGCCTCGCGGTGTTATTAATGGCAATATCGAAGTGAAGAGCGGGTCGACGCTTGTCATCACCGGTACGGTTTCGGTGGTAGGTAATATTCACCTTGAAAGTGGCGCAACACTGGTCTGCACGGAAGCTCTTAAGGTGCAGGGCAGCATTTCCGGACCAGGGAGAGCAGATGTCAGAGGCGTAGACAACCTCAATAAAATTGAGAATCAGACGATGGATGTCACCGCTATTCCTGACGATCTGCTTGCGCAGTTGATCGTGCCTGTGTGGATGTATTACTTCGACGACTGGCATCGTGTGGAGTTGACAGATTTGGTTGGTGCGGGTACTACTTGGAACAGGGCAGACGGAAAGGTTTATGAAAACGGCATAGAGGTTGCACATGTGTGGTTTGGCTTAGAGGGTACGATGAACGGCGCTGTACATAATCTGATATTGTCTCCCGAACCCGTGAGGATCATAGATGATATGGCTGATTCTACGATTATAGCGAACCAACCCATTACCATCGGGCAGGAGAGTACCTACAAATCGACGATTATGCAGCGGCTTTCTGATGAGGATTACGAACGTGCGAAAAGTGCTTTCTTGGGAGTGCTGAATAGGGCTTATGCGGAGGGCGGCAATATAAGCTTTCCGACGGGCAAGGCGCCGGACGATATTCCGGGTTCCCCGGCTCATACATATCAGGCCACCATTGATGCAGCGCCGAACTATCCTTATGATGTGGATTATGTATGCCACAATAGTTTGAATTATGTTACTGTCGGCAATTTTATTAACGAGAGATCTTCGGAAATCATTACGGAGATGATGGGCAAACTGCAGGGGGATACAGCGGCCAGCACTTCGGTTATTTCCATCTATAACTGGAGCAAAGAATAAGGAAAGAGGGGGATAGGATGAAAGACAGGCGCGATAAGATAGTAAGAAACAACACCGGTTTTACCCTGATGGAGATGCTTGTGACGATGGTGATCAGCGCGATACTGATCGGGATGGTAACCGTTACCATCGCCGTGGTGAATAACGCTGACGCCAGCAAGGCGGCGCGGGCGTTGAACGCGGCGATCGGGCAGGCGAGGACGGAGTCCATGGCGAAGGGCACGGACGCGGGGCAGCTGACGCTGTCTATGGTGGACGGCGCGTTGTATTATCAGATCGGCGATCCGTTAACGGCGCCAATGATACTGATTTCCTCACGGCTGATCGGCGTTGAGGCTGTATATGACAATACTGAGCTGACGACAGGAAGCCCGCTCACGGGACCAGTGATCGTGAGGTTCTCCACGTCGGGATTTCAGGAGACCGAGGATTCCGGGAATCTGTCGAAGATTATCTTCAGCCGTGGGAACCGGAGAGTAGAGACGGTATTGTATCTGACCGGCAAACATGAGACAAATCTGTTATAATGTGCAGCGGTAACGGAATGGGGATAGAAATGGAAAGGAGATGCGTTATGAAGAGGGTTTTCAATAATCAGAAAGGATATTCGCTTGTTGAACTTCTGGTTGCCATGGCGATATTTGCAATTGTGCTTACGCAGATATTCGCGATGATGCAGCACAGCGCCAGACTGTATAAGAACGGTACGTATGAAGTTGATCTTCAGACGGAAGCGCAGCAGTTCGTACAGCAGATGGAGGAGTTGCTGATAGACGTTAATGTCTCGGTTAATGCGATGGAGACACCGGGTTCAGGCTATACGATTCAGATTATTAATGAGGAGCCGGATCAGACCTATACGATTAATTTTGTGAAAGATTCTGAGGCGGAGTTCGGAGAAGTCCATATGACTGCTTCGGGTAATATCACGGCGACGGATATGCCGATGGCGGAATATGTGCAGTCTGTTTCTTTGGATATGGCGGAATACACCTCGGCTGATAAGGTGGTGCTTTGCGTATCCATGAACAACGGGAAGTATTCCTATGAGACCTGTAAGGATATCTACCTAAGGAACGGCGTTGGTTCGGGAAGAGGCGGTGCCATGAATGTTCCGGATGGAGATTTTGACGAGGAACTTGATGTCCTGCGCTTTAGGAGGTATAACCTGACTGACCTGTATCGGGTGGAAGACGGTGCAACGCTTGACTTTAGCTTTGCGGATGGTGACAATACCGAGTTTACAATCAGTCAGATCGCCGGCAAATATTATCTTGAGTGTACGAGTACTCTGAATGCCTACGGCGCATGGGGGACAGCTTCTTCCAAATATAACATTATTGCCGTGAATCATGACACGGGTCTTGTCGAGTTAAAGATCCAGATCGGGACAAAAGAGGTAAAGGTGCTGCCTGACGGCTATGGAATTGCCTTTGCTTATGTGAATAATGAGGCGTCTGGAGCGTTGAACGCGGTGCAGGTACAGGGAATTGATATGATGGCAGCGGTGTCCGCAGATTGGACGATGTATTGGCATAGGCCCGGGGGCGATGTGGCGGGACCTACCACGCCAAACACGTTAGAGTGGAACTGGAATACTGGTGGAGCTGCTTTTGAGGCTGCAAAGGCCGATACACAAGGGGTTCCTGGTGGAAATGAACCCAGATTTGATCATCTGCGGGTTGTACCTGCCGATATTGATGATACACAGTTTGGATATAATGGACTGAGAGTAGAGGCTCGTGGCGTTAATCTAAATACGTTTCAATATGCGCTTGAGAATGACATGGGGTATTATTTAAACGCAGAATTCCATTTTCCGGGTCTTCCTCATAATCAGACGCTTAAGATCAATATCTTTTTTGCGCCATCTTCTACCACGCCGCTGACACAGGATGCGATAGATGGATTTTGGGGAATGTGCTTTACAGCTACTTAAATTTATGGTTGCATAAAAAATAATTTTGGTGTATAGTGAATGGCGATACATATTGTATGATATGTATCGCCATTTTCAGCAGTTAATGAAAGTTTTACTTATTATTAAAACAATGGATAACAAAAGACCGTCCGCGGATACCGCGGCAGGATAAAATATAGATAAATATAGATATAGGAAGGTGTTCAGTTGCTATGGCAAAGTATCTGGTCATTGTGGAATCACCGGCAAAGGTGAAGACGATCAAAAAGTTTTTGGGGAGTAATTATGAGGTGGCGGCAAGCAATGGGCATGTGCGCGACCTGCCAAAGAGCACACTAGGCGTGGATGTGGAGCATGATTATGAGCCGAAATATATTACGATCCGCGGAAAGGGCGATGTGCTTGCCAACCTTAGAAAAGAAGTAAAGAAAGCGGAGAAGATCTATCTGGCGACTGACCCGGACCGCGAAGGGGAGGCGATCTCGTGGCATCTGCTGGAGGCGCTGAAGCTGAAGGATAAAAAGGTATATCGTATCACATTTAACGAGATTACAAAAAACGCCATTAAGGAGTCCTTTAAGAATGCAAGAGAGATCGATATGGATCTTGTGAATGCGCAGCAGGCGAGGAGGATTCTGGACCGTATGGTGGGCTACCGCATTTCACCGGTGCTCTGGGCAAAGGTAAAGAGGGGACTGAGCGCAGGAAGGGTGCAATCGGTAGCGCTTAGGATCATCTGTGACCGGGAGGACGAGATCGCGGCATTTATTCCGGAGGAATATTGGACGCTGGACGTGACGCTTTCCCTGCCGGCAGGGAAAGGCAAAAAGGAAAAGACATTTATTGCACATTATTATGGTGACGCTGACAGCAGGGAGCCGGTCAGATCCAGAGAGGAAGCTGATCGGATCGAAAAGGCGCTGCAGAAGGCGGCATATCAGATCACGGAGATCAAACATGGGGAGCGGACCAGAAAGGCACCGCTACCGTTTACCACTTCCACACTGCAGCAGGAAGCCAGTAAGATACTGAACTTTTCCACACAGAAGACGATGCGTGTCGCGCAGCAGCTTTATGAAGGCGTGGAGATCAAGGGAAGCGGCACCGTAGGTCTGATCACTTATTTGAGGACCGATTCCACCAGAGTATCCAACGAAGCGCTGGACAGCGCCAAAACATATATTACGGAACATTACGGCAAGGAGTATCTTGCCGCGGATACAGCAGCGAAAAAGGAGTCAAAGAAGATTCAGGATGCCCATGAGGCGATCCGTCCCACAGATATTGCAAGGACGCCGGAGCAGGTGAAGGATTCCCTGTCCCGGGACCAGCTTCGTCTGTATCAGTTGATATGGAAACGGTTTGCAGCGAGCAGAATGGCTCCCGCAGTCTATGATACGATGTCGGTGAAGATATCTGCGGCGGGATACCGTTTTACGACGTCCTCTTCTGCGGTGAGGTTTGACGGTTTTATGAACGTTTATTCAGATACGGAGACAGAGAAGGCGGAGAATGCGTTTCTGTTAAAGGAATTGACCGAGAAGACGCAACTTTCCTTTGTGGAACTTGAGACGAAACAGCATTTTACCCAGCCGCCCGCACATTATACGGAGGCGAGTTTGGTGCGCGCCTTAGAGGAACTTGGGATCGGACGTCCTAGTACTTACGCCCCGACCATCACCACCATCCTTGCCAGACGCTATATTATCAAGGAGAATAAAAATCTTTATGTATCAGAACTGGGAGAGGTGGTCAACCAGATGATGAAGGAGGCATTTCCTTCCATCGTGGATGTTAATTTTACGGCAACCATGGAGGGGCTTTTAGACAGCGTGGAGGAAGGCGACGTTCCGTGGAAGACTGTAATTGCCAATTTTTATCCGGATCTGGACGAGGCAGTCCGGACGGCGGAGAAGGAACTGGAGCATATTGAGATTAAGGATGAGGAGTCTGATGTCGTCTGTGAGGAGTGCGGCCGCAACATGGTCATCAAGTACGGTCCTCACGGAAAGTTCCTTGCCTGTCCCGGATTCCCGGAGTGCCGCAATACGAAACCCTATCTGGAGAAGATCGGTGTACCCTGCCCGAAGTGTGGCGGGGAGATCGTGATCCGCAAGACGAAGAAGGGCAGGCGGTATTTTGGCTGCGAGACATATCCTGAGTGCGACTTTATGGTATGGCAGATGCCGGTGAAGGAGAACTGTCCGAAATGCGGAAGTCTGCTGCTCAAGAAAGGCAGCAAGCTGGTCTGTATGGACGAACAGTGCGGATTTACCAAGGACGCGCCGGCGAATGAATGATCAATATCATGATAAATTTAATCATAAATATAATGGAAAAAAATAGAAAATAAAGGAAATCATAAAATATACTGGAAAAAATATTTCTTAGGGTGTATAATGTTAAATCATATGATTTTAATCATATGATTTTGATTATATGATTTCCAAAAGGATGGGGAAAAATGGGAAAACGGATTTTCACAGAATCCGTTTTTTATACTATGGAATTGCGGATTTTATTAATCCCCTTGTTTTTTGGATGAATTATTTATATAATAGAGTGTGGCTTATTGTTTCTTGATTGGAAAGGATGGATGCAGAATGTTAAAAACGGATGTATTTGATTATATCAATATCATGGATAAGGCGGCTGATGCGGCATGGCTTAGGAATGACGCGATTTCCAACAATATTGCCAACAATGACACGCCGGGATACAAGCGGCAGGATGTTGCCTTTGAACGGGAGTTGCGGCGCGCTTTAGGGTATTCCCATTTTGAGTCGATGGATGCGAAGGTGTCTGATGTGAATAAGCATGAACTCTCCCGTATTACACCGTCTGTCTATACGGAGCAGGCGGATCATTCGTATCGTCTGGATGGTAATAACGTGGATATCGACACCGAAAATGTTTATCTGGCTGAGAATCAGGTTACATACAATGCGCTGCTGGATTCGATCAATACGGAGTTTAAGAACCTTAAGATGGTTATGAAGTAGAACTGGCAGATTTTTGAGATTTTATCAGGGTTTTGAAAGGAGAGTGCAAAATGGGTATTTTTACTGCATTTGATATCAGCGCCACCGGGCTGTCGGCACAGCGGTATCGTATGGATGTGATCGCAGAGAATGTGGCCAATGCCAATACCACAAGAACGGAAGATGGTACGCCTTACCGCAGGAAGGTCGTTACCTTTACGACGCAGGAGACGGAGCATATCGGAAGTTTTTCCCATGTGCTGGATCACGTGGTCGGAAAGGGGCATACCAGAAGGAATTCCTTTAAAGAGATGGAGGATGCCATCGGATACGGCGTTAAGATTACGGATATCCATGAGGATGAGGATACGCCGATGAACATGGTTTATGATCCGTCCCATCCGGATGCGGATGAGAATGGTTATGTGACATATCCCAATGTCAATATCATTACGGAGATGACCAATCTGATCGATGCGTCGCGCTCTTATGAGGCCAATGTCACGGCATTTCAGGCAAGCAAGTCGATCGCAACGAAGGGACTTAGCATCCTGCAGAGCTGATAAGCGGCGGATATCATAACACGAAAGGATGGAGATACATATGGAACTTAATACAGTGCGCGAGATGCGCTCGGATCCGATTGAACCGGTGGTGTTCAAAAGCCCTGCTGTTCAGCAGACGACCGGTGAGAAGGATATGTTTGGCAAAGTGCTGGATTCGGTCATTGGCAATATCAATACAACCAATAGTTATCTCTCTCAGGCAGAGAATGAAGAGATCAAGCTCTCTTTAGGGAAAGCGGAGAATACGCATGATTTGGCGATCGCGTTACAGAAAGCGTCTACGGCGCTGCAGTATACTGTGGCGGTCAGGGACAAGTTTTTGGAAGCGTATAAGGAACTGATGAATATGCAGTTCTAAAATACAGAAGATGATATGTGTTAAGAGAAAGGTAAGGAATTTGGAAAGATGGTAGATAAGCTTTTGGAGTGGCTGAAAAGCCTTCCCAAGAAATTTCTGGACTGGTGGGAGCATTTCACTTCCCGTCAGAAGATAGCGATTACTGCGTTGGCGGTATGTGTGATTACCGCGTTTGTGATCCTGATCGTATCTGTTACAAAACCGCAGTACGTCAGAATCTATCGAGCGGAGAATCCTGCTGATGCCCAGACTGCTCTGGATCTTTTGGAAGGGGCGGACGGGATGGATTACCATACTTCGGAGGATGGACTGGAGATCTATATTAATCGTAACGATTATACGAAGGCAAACCTGCTTTTGGGCTCCAACAACATATACACCAGCGCTTTTGGAATCGACAATGTTTCAGAAGGCGGATTTACCACTACGGAAGCGGACCGACAGAGACGTTATGTCAAATATCTGGAATCGATGATGGAGGAAACTCTGGAGACTTATACATTTGTCAAGGAAGCAACGGTACAGTTAACGGTTCCTCAGGACGACGGAACGATGATCTCGCGTCAGCAGGAGACTTCAGCAGGCGTTATGTTGACGTTATCCGGAGAATGTTCGAGAGATGCGGCAGCTGGTATGGCGAGATTTATTGCCACGGCTCTGGGCAATGATTCCACGGAGTGTATTGTGATTACGGATAATCAGGGTAATCTTTTGTTCTCCGGAACTTCCGAGACTTCCTCTTATGGACTTGCAAGTTCTCTGATGGAGCTGCAGACCAAGTGGACGGAGCTTACGGTCAACAGGGTACGGGATGTGTTTTTAAATACAAATTCCTTCTCCAATGTAGAAGTTGCGGCGAATATCGTCATTGACACTTCCAACCGGCAGGTATCGCGGCATCTATACAGCGCGCCGGATGGAAGGGATGAAGGTATGCTTGCCTCCCGTGATACCTATCATGAAGAAAATAACGGCGGCACATCGGGAGAACCCGGAACGGATTCTCAGGTGGAGACCGGATATCAGTATCGCGATGGACAGTATTCAAATTCTGTGGTGGATGAAATTTCGGAAGATTTTCTGCCGGATGAGACGACGATCTTCGAGGATATTCCGGCAGGCGGTATTAAGGCGGATGAATCTTCGATTTCCGCCATATGTATCAACTATAATGTAATCAGGGAAGAAGATGTGAAAGCGCAGGGACTGCTGGACGGCGAAGGCGTCACATGGGAGCAGTACAAGCTGAATAATGGCGCCCGCGTACAGGTTGAGGTCTCTGATGAGCTTTATCAGTTTGTCGCTAATGCGACGGGCATCAGTGCTAAGAATATCTCTTTGATCATATATGAAGAACCTTTCTTTGTAGATAAAGAGGGGATCGATGTGGAGACGGCGGACGTTCTGCAGATCATACTGATTCTGTTGATCCTCGGACTTCTGGCATTTGTTGTGCTTCGGAGTATGCGCAGCGTCAAAACAGAGGAAGAGGAAGCGGAGATCAGTATTGACGATATCCTGAAGTCAACGCCTGTCGATACGTTGGAAGAGATCAATGTAGATGATAAATCGGAGTCCCGTAAGATCGTTGAGAAATTTGTGGATGATAATCCGGAAGCGGCAGCCAATCTGTTAAGGAACTGGTTGACTGAGGATTGGGGCTAAATGTGAGCGGTATAATATTAAATGTACATAGGGAGATTGATTAGTCGTGGCAGATTCAGCATTGACAGGACTTCAGAAGGCGGCGATCCTTTTGATCGCGTTAGGACCGGAAAAGTCATCGTCGATATTCAGACATTTGAAAGAAGAAGAGATCGAAGACCTTACGTTGGAGATTGCCAACACCAGAAGCATCACTCCGCAGGTGAAGGAAGAAGTCATCAATGAATTTTATGAGATATGCCTTGCGCAGCAGTATATTGCGGAAGGCGGTAT
>JAIDPF010000104.1 GCA_029062895.1 Lachnospiraceae bacterium | reverse complement strand
CCTTCCGCCGGTATTATCCGGTTCAAGTAATGAGGGTTAGCATAAATGCTTCTCAGCCTGATGAGCACCCCTAGCGTAAGTTATAATGTTAGATGCGTTTTGCAATCGTCTCTCATTATATTGAAATCATTTGGAAATGTCAATAGGGAATGCAAGGCGATTTGGATTCGTAATTTTCTACAAAAGAGTTTACCAATTATTGTTAAGATGTTATAATTATGTGGAATAATTTTTGGAAAGGGCAGGACGCTGTGAATAGTCGATTTCGATATGTGCTGTTTGATCTGGATGGGACACTGACGGATCCGAAAGAGGGGATCTGCAGATCTGTCCAGTATGCGCTACATCAAATGGATATAGAGGAGCCTGATATAGACAAGCTGGAGCCCTTTATCGGACCGCCGCTGGAAGACAGTTTTATGGAATTTTATCATATGTCCAAGGCGGATGCGGAAAAAGCGATTGCACATTACCGGGAGCGGTTTTCCTCGATCGGTCTGTTTGAAAATATGGTATATGACGGTATTCCTCAGATGCTTAAGCGTGTGAAAGAAGCGGGCTGTTATCTGGCGGTGGCGTCCAGCAAACCTGAAGTGTTTGTGAAGAGGATCTTAAAACATTTTCATCTGGAATCCTATTTTGATGTGGTTGTGGGAAGTGAGCTGGACGGAAGAAGGAGTAAGAAAGAAGAGGTTGTGGAAGAAGCGCTCATGCAGTTATACGCGCTGAAAGAAGCAGATTTAAAGAAGGGTCAGGCAGGATGGGACAAGGTCTGGCTGAACGGAAAAGAAAGCGCGTCCCTTCGCAACACTACGGCGATGATTGGGGACCGTATCTTTGATATGAACGGCGCAAGGGCATATGGACTGCATGGCGTGGCTGCGGCATATGGATATGCACCGGAAGGAGAACTGGAACACAGCGGTGCAGAGTATATTGCAGCCACGGTAAAAGAACTGGAGCGCTATCTGCTGGGAGAAGAACAGCCCGTTAGCAGGGATTCATCGTTTCTGCGGGCCATCTATATGCTTGTTCCATTTGTGATCTATGAGCTGGTGGCGGAACTGTTAACATGGTTTGGGATGAAGCTGGTGGATTTTATGGTCGGCATGGGTAATGGAGAGCTGTCGCTGGTTATTGCCGGACACTCCGCTACGTTGGCAGCCTGCATCCGGGTGGTAGCGTTGGTCTGTACGGCAGCCGTGTTGTATTTCTTATACCGCCGTAGGGATGTGATGCCGTTAAGACGTGTGGGAGCAATATATTATGGATGGACGATTCTTGCAGGGGCATTGCTGGCGATGGGACTGAACCTTGCGATATCCAACATCTATATAGCAATAGACGGCGATCCCCAACGGTTTGCCGAAGCTACTGTTCATGTTCAGGTACCTCTTGGACTGGCGGTATTGCTATATGCTATCGTTACGCCTATCGCGGAGGAACTGCTGTTCCGCTGGCTGATCTACGGCAGGATCTCACGTTTTATGGGAGCCCCACTGGCTGTATGTCTGACAGCGTTATTTTTCGGTTTTTTCCATGGGAATCTTTTGCAGGGGATCTATGCGGCGCTGATGGGGATCGCACTGGCGCTGGTATTGTACTGGTCGGGTAATTTTTGGCTTCCGGTAGTATTCCATATGGCGGCCAATGCATTCGTATATTTGGCATCCGCCCTGCCGGGGAGAATCTATGAGCTGGTCATTGCACCGTTTAACAGTATAGTATTTACATTTGCAGGACTGGTGGTAATGGCGTATTTATATAGAAGGCTGCGTCAATAAATATTTTATGTCAGAAGGGACTGTGATATCGTATGTCAGTAATAGAATATAATAAGGCTTTAAAGCTGGGGGAAAAAGAATATCATTCCTGTATTGCAAAGGGAAAATACCCATACCTTCCGGTGTTGGATGATATTCTGTCCCATGTAGAGGTAGATGCTCAGGTATCTCTTGGACTTGTTGAAATTCCGATAAAGTCCATTGTAGGCACATACAGTGCAGGCCGCACGACGGCATTTGCCGGCAATTTTATGCCGATTTTGGAGTCTGGTTCGGAATTTGCCACGAAGTGGGGACAGTTATATGATATGCTGGAAGAGGAAGGACTAAGGGATCCCGTCAAAGCATATGAATTTAATAATAAATTTTATATCATGGAGGGCAACAAGCGTGTCAGCGTTTCCAAATTTATGGATTCGGTCAGCATTGCAGGAACAGTAACGCGCGTGATCCCGAAGAAGACGGACAGTCCGGAGAGCAGGATTTATTATGAATTTCTGAATTTTTATGAACTGACGGATATCAATTATCTTTGGATGACAAAAGAAGGCGGTTTTCAAAAACTGTTGGAGTACGTTGCCGATGATAGTTCCCGGAAGTGGTCAGATGAGGAACGACAGGATTTTCGACTGGTCTATACGCTGTTTGAAAAGGAATTTGAACTTCGTGCCCAGAATAAACTGACTATCACTGCCGGTGACGCAATGTGTATGTATCTGGAGATTTACGGCTATGAACAGTTAAAAGAAAGGACGCAGTCAGAGATTCGTAAGGATCTTGCATCCATCTGGAATGAAATATTGATGTATAATAATGGCGGGGAAGCGACATTGGTACTGAATCCGATTGCGGAAACCCAAAAGATATCTTTGGCAAAGCTCTTTCCGGTTGACGCTCCCGTGTTGAAGATCGCATTTGTTCATGATAAAGGAGTGCAGAATTCCGCATGGACGTATTCTCATGAACTGGGGAGAAAATATATACAGGATATCTTTAAGGATAAGATCACGACAAGCTGTATTGAACGTGTAGATGGGGACAGCGCGGAGGATGTTCTGGAGGCGGCTATCGAGGCAGGCAATAAGGTGATCTTTGCCACCTCCCCCAAGCTGGCGGCCTCGGCTCTTAAGGTAGCAATCAACCATCCGGAGGCGATCATTTTAAACTGTTCCATGAATATTAATCATAAGCATATCAGAACTTATTATCTGAGGATGTATGAGGCAAAGTTCATCAGCGGCGCAATTGCAGGTTCGCTGATTGAGAGCGGCAATATCGGTTATCTTGCGGATTATCCTATCGCCGGTACGGTGGCGGAGATCGATGCGTTTGCGCTTGGCGTGCAGATGACTAATCCGAGGGCAAGAGTATGTCTGGAATGGTGCTGCTTAAAGGACAGGGATATCAAAGAAGAATTTCAGAAAAAACAGATCCAGCTGATCTCCGGAAGGGATTTGAATGCCCTGCTAAGCGAGGAAAAGGAGTTTGGACTGTTCCGGATTCAGGAAGACGGCAATCATACGAATCTGGCAATGCCGGTACGACATTGGGGGAAACTTTATGAGGAACTGATCCGTTCTGTCATGAGGGGAAGCTATAAGGATGATGATTCCGCCATCGGTACACAGGCGCTGAATTATTTCTGGGGGATGTCTTCCGGAGCGGTAGATGTGATCTATTCCAGAAATCTGGGCGCGGGATCGGTACGTCTGCTGCGAAATCTCAGAGCCGGACTCCGGTCGATGGAACTGAATCCATTTACTGGACCGATCTATGCGCAGGGAGGCGTATTGAAATGCGAAGACGGGATGGAGCTTTCCCCTAAGGATAGTGTCGATTTTGACTGGTTAGTTGATAATATTGATGGGTATCTTCCGGATATCAGCGAGCTGAAGGACGAGGCAGTGGAACTGGTGAAATTGCAGAGAGTGAAATCCAAGGCTCAGGTAAATGTGACGGGTGATCATACGGGTTAATAATGTGTTTTGGATAAAATATCATGAGATCTCATAAAGTGGGATCATGGGGGGTTATGTGAAGATACTAGCGATAGCAGATAAAGAATCAAAAAATCTTTGGGATTATTATGAACCGGGTAAACTGGAGGGGATCGATCTGATTATCTCCTGCGGCGACCTGAATCCGGATTATTTGCAGTTTCTGGCTACATTTGCGCATGCCCCAATCTTGTATGTGCATGGTAATCATGATGACCGGTATCAGGAGTATCCTCCGGATGGATGTATCTGTATTGAAGATAAAATCTATGTGCATGATGGCGTAAGGATCCTTGGACTCGGAGGGTCTCTCCGCTATAAGCTTGGAATTAATCAGTACGAGCAAAGAGAGATGCGGAGCAGGGTTAGAAAACTATGGTTTCAGTTGAAAAGGCACAAAGGATTTGATATTCTGGTGACGCATGCACCGGCATATGGGGTTGGTGACGGAGACGACCGGCCTCATCAGGGATTTGAATCTTTTGTCGATCTTCTTGAGAGGTATTGTCCAAGGTATTTTCTGCATGGACATGTACACGCGAATTATGGACGGAAGTTTCAGCGGTACAATTGTTTTGAGGATACCTTGATCATCAATGCATATGAGACTCATCTTTTTGAATATGAGACAGAATATGAGAAAGAAATTTCCATGATCAGGTCAAAGAAGGAAAAAGATCGGAAATCAGCGGAACTAAAAGCGGCAGAGCAGAAGGTAAAGGAACTAAAAGTAGCAGAACAGAAGGAGTGAAAAGATGGAGTGGGAGAAAAATGTGCGTAAGGTGATCCCCTATACGCCGGGAGAACAGCCGAAGGAAAAAGATATCATCAAATTAAATACAAATGAATGTCCCTATCCGCCTGCACCGGGAGTCAAAAGACTGCTGGAACAGATGGATTATGAGGAATTTCGGTTATATCCTTCCACGGCTGCGGACAGTCTTGTGGAAGCGTTGGCGGAATATTATCATTTGGATGCGTCGCAGGTGTTTGTGGGGGTGGGATCGGATGATGTGATCGCACAGGCTTTTTTGACTTTTTTTAATTCCGATAAGCCGATCCTGTTTCCTGATATTACCTATTCTTTTTATGATGTATGGGCGGAACTTTATGGGATTCCTTATGAGCGGCAGCCCTTAGATGCAGATTTCCGGATACGAAAAGAGGATTATCTGAAGGATAATGGCGGCATCATTTTCCCCAATCCCAATGCTCCGACAGGTGTTTTGGAAGATCTTTCCATGATTGAAGAGATTGTATCATATAATAAAGACAGGGTAGTTATGATCGATGAGGCGTATATCGATTTTGGCGGAAAAAGCGCTCTGGAACTGATTGAAAAGTATGATAATCTTCTGGTGATCCAGACATTTTCCAAGTCGCGCGCTATGGCGGGAATGCGGATCGGATATGCTATGGGACAGCCGAAGCTGATCAAATACCTGAATGATGTGAAATTTTCCGTCAATTCCTATACCATGAACCGTCCGTCGCTTATCCTTGGCGTTGAAGCTGTTAGGGATGATGATTATTTCAAAAAGATTGTGGGGATGATCATAAGTACAAGAGAGTGGATGAAGAAGGAACTTTCCGGGCTTGGATTTTCCTTTCCGGATTCCAGAAGCAATTTTATCTTTGCAACCCATGAGAAATACCCGGCAAAGGAACTGTTTGAATATCTTAAGACAAAGAAGATCTATGTCCGCTACTTTGCCCAGCCGAGGATTGACAATTACCTGCGGATCACGGTCGGGACAGATGACGAGGCCAATGCTTTGATTGATGCATTGAAGTCCTATATGAAGTGAGGCTTTATCATAAATTTGATTTGGTATTTTGGCGCATTGTAATGGATTAAAATATATTTCAGGAGGAAAATTATGAACTGGATCAGGGACATTTTAAAAGGAGCCGTGATCGGGATCGCCAATATCATTCCCGGTGTCAGTGGGGGAACCATGGCGGTAGCCATGGGCATCTATGATAAGATGATCAGCTCTGTGACGCACCTTTTTAAGGAATTTAAGAAAAGCATATTATTTTTGCTGCCGGTTGGTATCGGGATGCTGCTTGGCATCGTCGGACTATCGATGTTGATCGAATGGATGTTAGACAAGATCCCTATTCAGACAAACTTATTGTTTATAGGTTTGATCTTAGGCGGTATTCCAGTTGTCTGGAACAGAGTAAAGGGAGCTTCTATACGACCGCAGCATATCATCGGTTGTCTGGTCTTCTTTGCGCTGGTAGTTGTGCTGGCTGTGATGGATGGAACAGAAGGCGGGGCAGCAGATCTGTCCTTTGGTTTGGTGAATTGTATCAAGATATTTGGTATAGGGATCGTCGCTGCTGCAACGATGGTAATTCCCGGCGTTAGCGGATCCATGATGTTGATGCTACTGGGATATTATAATCCGGTGATTGAAACGATCAATGCGTTTGTGAAGGCACTGGTCGCATTCGATGTGCAGGGCATTCTGAACGGATGCGGCGTGCTGGTTCCTTTTGGGATTGGTGCTGTGGTCGGTATCCTTGGGATCGCAAAGCTTATTGAGATTTTGTTAAACAAGTTTCCTTATGTGGTATTCTGGTGTATCATCGGTTTGATTTTGGCGTCTCCGGTTGCCATTGTGATACTGAATGACTTCTCAGGCTTGGATGTGGTCAGCGGAATCACCGGATTGATTGCTCTGGCAGCAGGCGTATTGATTGCGAAGGCGCTTGGCGGGGATTCTAAGGAAGCGGGGAATACAGAAAGAAATGAATGATCAGTTGGGAGCGTATACAGAATTTGCCGCCGTATATGATCTGTTTATGGAGGAAGTGCCATATCAGGCATGGAAAGAGCGGATCGTGGAACTTTTGAAAGAGCATGGGATCCATGACGGGCTTATTTTGGATCTGGGCTGCGGTACAGGAACCATGACGGAACTGCTGGGGCAGGCGGGATATGATATGATCGGCGTGGATGCTTCCTGTGATATGCTGGATGTGGCGATGAAGAAACGGGAATCTTCCGGTCTTGATATCCTGTATCTGTGTCAGGATATGCGGGAGTTTGAATTATATGGTACCGTGCGGGCTGTCATATGTATCTGTGACAGTCTGAATTATCTTCTGGAAACGGAAGATCTGATAGAGACCTTCCGTTTGGTCAATAATTATCTGGATCCGAAAGGGCTTTTTCTTTTTGACTTTAATACGGTACATAAGTATCGGGATGTGATCGGGGATAGGACGATTGCGGAGAACCGGGAAGAAGGCAGCTTTATCTGGGAAAACGAATATGATGAGGAATCAGGGATCAATGAATATGCATTGACTTTTTTTATTAAGGATCAGAAAAGCGGTCTTTATGCAAAGACTGAGGAAGAACATCTGCAACGGGGATATGAGCTGGAAGAGATGAAAGAATGCCTGCAGGAAGCAGGACTTTTATTTATGGCAGCGTATGATACAGATACGAATGGAGCGGTAACAAAGGACAGCGAGCGGATTACAGTAGTAGCGGCGGAATGCGGTAAGAAAGGTTAGGATCGACTGGCGGTTGATCAGTTAAACCAATGATTTTGGTGAAAAAAAACAGGAAGGAGTGAGCAAAATGGGTGACGGGATTCTTCGGGCAGCGGCGGAAAATGCACAGGTCAGAATATTTGTAGCAGATACTAAGGAACTGGTGCAGGAGGCATGGAATAAGCATAAAACATCTCCGGTAGCAACGGCTGCGCTGGGAAGACTTTTGACTGCAGGCGCCATGATGGGAGCTTTGCAGAAGGGAGAAAATGAGTTGCTTACGATAAAAATCAAGGGTGATGGTCCCATTGGAGGAATCACGGTAACGGCAGACGCAAAGTCCAGAGTGAAGGGGTATGTGCTTAACCCGGCGGTGAATCTGCCTTTAAAGGCAAACGGCAAGCTGGATGTGTCCGGCGCAGTGGGCGCGGGCGATCTGACCGTGATCAGGGATATGGGATTAAAGGAGCCTTATATCGGTCGGACAAGATTGCAGACAGGCGAGATCGCAGAGGATCTAACCTATTATTTTACGGTTTCGGAGCAGACGCCTTCTTCGGTAGGACTGGGCGTACTGGTCGACAGGGATTACAGTATCAGGCAGGCGGGAGGATTTTTGATTCAGCTGATGCCTGATGCCACAGAAGAAACGATCAGCCGGTTGGAACAGAATCTTGCGAAAATCAATAGTGTTACGTCTTTGTTGGATGCAGGCAATTCTCCGGAGGATATCCTGCGCCTGCTTACAGATGGAATGTATGTGGAGACTATGGAAACGATTGTGCCGCAGTATTATTGTAATTGCAGTAAACAACGTGTGGAAAAGGCGCTGATAAGTCTGGGCAGGGAAGAATTAAATGCCATGATTGCGGATGGGGAGACGATAGAGACGCACTGTGATTTCTGTAACAGATATTATTATTTTACTGTCGGGGAACTGGAGGAGTTGTGCCGAAATGCAAGGTGATTGATCCGAAATATTTGGAATAGAGCAATATAAGTAAATAATACGTTTGTGCAAATAATTATTTTGAGAATATGGAAGTGAGTTTTGCAATATAAGATACTGCACTTCAAATGTTTAAGATATGTAAAAAATGCAAAAATATGATAAAAATATTTTTGTATTTTTTAATTAAATGAAATTGTTTTAAATATAAATAATTAGATGTCTTATGAATATATTTTTTGCTCGGTCTCCTAAATGAGATAATAAACGTATGTTGACAATTTGCACTGCTGTAAGATAACATATACATATATCTACAGGTGGCTGCAAAGAACTTATCGAAGAAAAGGAGACGGGCGATGGAAAAAAGAAAACGAAAGAGCTTTATCAAAAGTGCAATTGCAAGAGTTATGTCTTTAGTCATGACAGCAGTTATGGTATTGGGCGGTATGCCTTCCATACCGGCAAGAGCGGAGGATGGGGCTTATCCCTATATGATCTTTGCCGCATCGGATGAGGAAGGCGCGATTACGTTTTTAGTTAATAATGCAGGTATTAACGGCAGTGTGGCTACCAACGGAACCATTGTTGTCACCGGGGGCAACTGCAACATCAATGGCACAAGGACGGAGCGTGCCGGGGAAAGCGGTGAGCCGCTTTTGATGCCGGATCTTCGGGAACGGATCATAAATACATATTTTGCGGCAGAGACGGAGGCGCATGCGGAGGATTATGCGCTGGAAGAGATCAATATTAATGTCAACACACCCATTGAAGGAGACGGGGAGATATCGCTGACCGGCAATATCAACTTAAATGCCGGAATCATGGCGCAGGAAGATATTGTACTTGACGGCGAAGTAAAG
>JAIDPF010000103.1 GCA_029062895.1 Lachnospiraceae bacterium | reverse complement strand
ATAATAAAGTCAATAAATATTTAAAAAGTTTTTTAAATAGATAATTAAAACTAACTATAAATCATGCGTCACCAAGGATATGAAAAAAATACAGAAAAACTCATAAAAATAAATTAGGGAAATACCCGTAGTTCATTGACAAAAATATGGAAAAAAGGATATACTTAAGATACCGTGCAGCCGGGGTGGCAGCGGTGCCTTGTACCTGCAATCCGCTTTAGCAGGGGTGATGGTCTGTTGAGGGCATATGCCGGTATGGCAGCCCTATATAAGTGATGTTGAAATCTGGGTCTTGCGCAATGCGTGCCTGTGAACCGTGTCAGGGTGGGAACACAGCAGCACTAAGCGGGAATTCGTATGTGCCGCGAGGCTGCCTGGGTGGAGTTAACTGTATAGACAGCGCATGTTGGGGTTGTTCGATGCAGACCGCACGGTATTAAAGGATAGAATTTATGCCCTTGAAAACGGGGCGAAGGTAAAACAATTAATTATGATTATAGGGAAGGGAAGAAAGGGGTAAATTATGCAGAGACAGAGAAAGACAGTATCGGTAAGGATATTATCAGTATTTATGGTGATGGCGCTTTCGTTTGCGATGGTTTTGCCGGCACAGGCGGCGCCTGCGGATGCCGCGTCTTATGCAGCGGTATTTGATTATATTTATTATGCGCAGTGCTATCCTGACCTGCAGGCTGTATTTGGTAGCAATGAAGCGGCGTTGTTCAATCATTTTATTACTTGTGGTATGGCAGAAGGCCGTCAGGGCAATGCGGAGTTTAATGTGCAGTATTACAGGGCAAAATACCCTGATCTGCAGGCGGTATTTGGAGACGATCTGCAGGCTTACTATATGCATTATATGAACTGTGGCAAAGCGGAAGGCCGTCAGGGTAACGGAGTTGCCGTGATTGCTGAACTGAATCCTGCCGACAGTGCGGAGCAGACGGTTTCTTACATTACAGGACCGGTATCCGCCGCGGCAACGGCAGCAGAATCGGAATATGCATATCAGGTGCTTGCGATCATGAATCAGATCCGTGCCGAAAATGGTCTAAGCGCTCTTACTCCGACACAGCAGCTGATGAATACGGCACAGATGCGCGCCGAGGAGATTACCGTCTGTTATAATCACAACAGACCGGATGGTTCTTCCTGTTTTACGGCGTTTGCACAGAATGGCGTCAGCTATCGTGCGGCAGCTGAGAATATTGCTGCCGGTCAGAACAATCCGCAGTATGTGATGGATTGTTGGATGAATTCTGCAGGACATCGTACCAACATTTTAAATCCGGCTTACAATCATGTTGGTATCGGATGCTGTTACTCCAATGACTACTATGGGATATATTGGTCACAGAACTTTACCGATTAAAAATACTACTTAGAGAAAGGGAGGGTGAATCAGGATGATGAAGATAAAAAAGATACAGACAGCAGTAATAGCAAGAATTATGGCTGCTATGATGGCGGTTATGCTTTCTGTTTTGATGGTTCTGCCCACACAGGCGGCAACGGCGGCGGATTACGCGGCAGTATTTGACGCAACGTATTATGCTGAGCATTATCCCGATTTAATGGAAGCATTCGGCACTGATGAGGCAGCGCTTCTGAATCATTTTATCACCTGTGGTATGGCGGAAGGCCGTCAAGGCAATGCAGAATTTAATGTACAGGCATACAAGGCAGGATACAGTGATCTGCAGGCGGCATTTGGAGATGATCTGACGGCTTATTATATGCATTATATCACCAATGGCAAAGCGGAGGGACGTACCGCTGTGGTAGCAGAACAGATGTCCGGACAGGATAATACGGATTCAGAATCGAAAGAGGAGCTGCGTAATGGCTGGAATATCGGCATGGGATATGAATTGCTCGGATATGAAAATATGGAACGTGAGAATGCAGGATTAAAGCTGCTGGTTTGGTCAGACGACCTGACAATACGCGCACAGCTGAGAGCCCGTGAACTAGCGTCAGATTATTCTCATACAAGTGCGGGCGATTATATCAGGGAATGCGAGGAAAATATTGCGAGGAATCAACAGAGTGCAGTAAGTACGATTGCTGAGTGGACGCAGAGAAACGAGAGTACAGAAAGAATGAATATCCTTCATCCGACAAACAGACTGACGGCAATCGGCGTATATGTTGATGGGAACGGCGTTATCTATGTTGCGCAGCTGTTTACTGAAAATGTTAAATAATGGGAGCGGGCGTGTATATTGACGAAATGGGAATCACTTATTTTGTGCAGTTATTCAGATAGAGTAGTTGCAGTGAAAGGTTGAAAGACTTGCGGGAGCGTTTGGAGGAACACTGATCCTTCGGACGCTTTTGCAGGTTATATGTGCAAGACAGTAAGTATAAAAAACAGAAGGTAATTGCGAAAGAGTTATGCAAACCTCATGAACAGAATTGTAGGAAGGAGCAGCCGCTAAGTGAGACTCTGGGTAACGGCAGGGGGTACAGGCTCTGCGTGGCATATCGCATCTATTGTAAAACAGTATTATGCGGATAAGATAACATTATATATTAGTGATATCAATGATGCGGAGCTGGTTGCATCCTCGACATTGGCGGATTTCTTTTTTAAGGTTCCGCTGGTGAAGGAGACCGGTTATGCGGAGTATATGTACGATTTGCTTAGAGAGAATCAGATTGATGTGATCATCCCTCTGATCCCGTGGGAACAGCGATTCTTTGCACCGGATCTTTCGGTATTTGCTTCGCTGGGAGTGAAAAGTATTGCGCCTGTCAGTGTAACAGACAATACTTTAAATCATAAAAAAAATTTGTATCGTTTCTGCATCTTGCATGGGCTTCCGATCATCAGACAATATGAAAAAGAAGAACTGGAAGCGGAACGGATCTATTTTTGCAAACCGACGGAAGGCTTTGGGGCGATGGATGCGTGTGCAATGTCAGGGAACCAGATTCTGGAGCGTTGTGAATCTGGCGCTTTTGACTGGGAACGTATGATTGTGCAGGAGTATTGTGAAGAAGATGGGATTGTGCAGGAAGTGACGGTGGAAGCGTTTTGGGATCAAAAGAAGCTTCGAACCATATGTAGGAGAAGACTGGAAAGTAAAAGCGGCGTCTGCACAAAGGCAGCGGTGATGAAGCTTCCGGAGGCGGACAATGTCATGCAAAAGATTGCAGGACTGTTGGAGCTGCCAATGGTATTTAATATACAATTTGTGCATCATGAGGATTGCTGGAAGATTATGGATGTAAATCTAAGGCTTGCGGCGGGTACAGGATTGTCCAATGCCGCAGGATTTCAGCTGATCCGAGCGCTGCTGGCGAATCTGCTTGGTCTGCCGGTAGAGGAAGGGTGGTTTCAGACAGATGAAAGCATTAAGACTATCTTACGGGTATATCAGGAGATCGTAATATGATATATATACTTGATTTGGATGGTACGCTGATAGACAGCAGTGAAAGGCATTGGCGTTTGATGCAGGAGATCTTGTCGGAAGCGGTGCCAGAGACCGTGTCTGAGAGTACATCGGGGAAGTGTTTTGATCCGGTGGGATTTATGAGATACAAGGCGGACGGATATAACGGATCACGATATCTGACGGATTGTCTGGAATTGGCAAAGGATATTGCTGATCAGATCATGGCGTTATGGCGGCAGCAGATCGAAGAGGAACGCTGGCTTAAGCTTGATGTGCTTTATCCGGATACGCTGACTTTTTTAGACCGGATGAAACAAAAGCATAAGAAAATATATTATCTGACGGCACGAAAGAATAAAGAAGGATTGCTGTGGGAACTGGAGCGGTTGAAGATCGCTGACTACGCGGTTGAGATACAGGTAGTATCACCGGCTGACGCGCGGAAAGAAAAGAAGCGAGTTGTGGAAATGATTCTTGCGGAGACGGGAGAGGCTGCGGGATCAGTCTATATCATCGGAGATACGGAGAATGAGTATCATCTTGCAAAGGAACTGTCTTTGCCCTGTTATTTGTTAAATCGAGGCTTCCGCTCTGAAAGGTACTGGAAGGATCGAGGGGTGGAGTCGGTTGCTTCGCTTTGTGAAATAGAATGAAAGGAAACGCAATTCAATGGGAAAAAAGGCAAGTAAGGCAGTAGGCAATATCTATTATAATGCAAGATGCAGTGCTGCTGAAAGAGAAGAAAAATTTTCCAGCAGGGAAAGCGCGTCGGAGATCGTGCATATTGAGAGAACAAGGCTGGCGAATATAGAGCTTGGAAATATTACGCCATATCCAGAGGAAGTAAAGATGATGGCAGAGGCATATAATATGCCGGAGCTTTGTAATTCCTATTGCGCCAGAGAGTGTCCGATCGGCAGGGGTAGCGTACAGGAGGTGCAGATGGATGATTTTGACCGTCTCTCCCTGCGCGTGCTGGGATCACTTCAGGATATTGACAAGTTGAAGGATTCCCTGATCGAGATTTCAGAAGATGGTGTTGTCTCCGTCGATGAGCAGGAGAAGTTTAACAATATTATCGATGCATTGGAAAAGATTTCTAACAATGCAAAAGCATTGCGACTCTGGGCCAAGAAAAATATACGGTTTGAATAAGGAAAATATCATGGACCTGACGGGGATCATAGAACTGGATGTGCATGGCATGCGGACGGAGGAAGCGGTCGATGTCATTCGAAAGAAAATAAGTACTGCGCAAAAGAATATTTATCGGATTCGGATCATTCACGGATTTCACGGCGGAACTCGGATTAAAACAGCGATCCGTGAAGAGTTTAGCTATGGAAGGGAGCCGAAAGTTCTTCGTATTGTGTTGGGTCAAAACGACGGAATTACAGAGCTGGTCTTGAGGGAGTATTGATGATAGAAAGGTGTATATGGCGGCACGATTGAAGAGGTATCAGCAGATCTTAGGCGGGATCATATTATTTCATATTGTAATGATGCTGTTCATTGGCATCTTTTTTAAAGGAAATGATGTTTCGTTGACCAAAGGCGGGATCATCGACTTTAATAAGGGATGGACGATCACGGGCGAAGATGGGTCAATGCCGATGGAAGAACTTCCTTACCACGGGGACAGCGCAGCCGGGGAAACGGTGATTTTGAAACGACAGATACCGGCGGAATATATGGGCAGGACATTGTTCTTTGCTACCACGGAGAAAGAGCTGCTGATCCGTTGGGATGGAACCGAAATCTATGCTTTTGGCAGAGGAGATGATAGACGGTTCGGGAGTTCGCCAGGAAGCAGGATTCATTTTGTGGATCTTCCGAATGAGGGAGATGGATATCTGGAGATTGAGATGCAGTCGCCATATTCGGATACTGCTGCTTATGTTGAAGAGATACGTCTTGCAGACCGTGATACCGCCATTCTGCAGGTATTCAAAGAGAAGCTTCCCATTATGATATGCAGTCTGATCCTGATGATCGAAGCGATTTTTTTGGCGATTCTTGCACGAATGCAGAAGCTCTTAAAGAAACCGGCAGGCGGTATGGTTCTTGCTGGAGTTCTGTTTTTCTGGGCGGCATGGGCGTGTGCAGCGGAAACAAGATTGATGTCTATCTGCTTAGGCGGTCAGGCGGTATGGGCTTATCTGGTTTATGCATATATGATGAGCGCGCCAATATTTTTGATGCTGTATTATATGCAGACTAGGCATTGTGAGAAGAAAAAGGGATATCGGATATTATTGGGAGCCGGTGCTGTCAATGTCATTCTGCAGCTTATTCTGCAGCTGACTCATGTCGCTGATTTTTTTCAGATAGTGTGGATATCGATGCTTCTGATTATAGTTTGTGCAGGGTTTATGATGTATCAGCTGAGACTTACAGAGACATTGTCAATGGAAGTTCCTACAGTACAGTCGTCTTTTCAAGGGACGTCTGCAGAAGCGGAGTATGGTTTCGGGCAGGACAGGCGAGTCCGTATTCATTTGGAAATATTAGTTCTTGGTTTCATGGCTGCCGGCATTTTTGCCGATTTCTTAAGAATCCTGATTAGGAAATCCGCGGATCTTGCTGTCTTTGGCAGATGGACAGTGATGGTCTATGGTCTGTTTATGGTACGGATGTACATACATGAGATCGTAGAGAACAGCCGGAAGGAAGAGCTTGATAAGAAAAGGCTTCTGGAACAGGAGGTAGAACGAAAAACCAGAGAACTTCGGGAGATACAAGAGCAGACGGAACAAATGCTTTCAGAGACGATAGAGGCGCTGAGTAATGCTGTAGATGCAAAAGACCGTTACACCAGCGGACATTCCAGGCGTGTGGCGGAGTATGCCCGTACACTGGCGGAACGTATGGGACTGGATGAGGCGGAAAAGAAACAGATCTATGTGGCAGGTCTTCTTCATGATGTGGGGAAGATCAGGATTCCGGATGAAATCATCAACAAGGCAGGAAAACTGACGGAAGAAGAGTTTAATTACATTAAACTTCATACCATCGCCGGAAATCATATTTTGAAAGAAATTTCTTCTATAGAGGAAATCTCTGCGGGAGCAAAATATCATCATGAGAGGTATGATGGTAAGGGATACCCGAATGGTCTGGAGGGAGAAAATATTCCGCAGATAGCAAGGATCATAGGCGTTGCCGATGCGTATGATGCCATGGCAAGCAATCGTAGTTATCGTAAGGCGCTTCCACAATATATTGTCCGGGAGGAGATCGTCAAGGGAAAGGGTACGCAGTTTGATCCAATGGTAGCGGAGCATATGATCGCGTTGATTGATGAAGATAAGGATTACCAGATGAAGCAGACGGATTCCCTGCAGAGGACGATTTTGGTCGTAGATGATGAGCCGGTCAGTATTAAGATTGTGGAATACATATTGAGAGATGAACCGATGTATACGATCCTGTATAGCTATGAAGGTCATGAAGCGTTGAAGATTCTGGATGAAGAGCGGATCGATCTGCTTCTCCTGGATATCGAGATGCCCGACATGGACGGGTTTGAGGTGA
This sequence comes from Lachnospiraceae bacterium, assembly GCA_029062895.1. Classification (GTDB taxonomy): domain Bacteria; phylum Bacillota; class Clostridia; order Lachnospirales; family Lachnospiraceae; genus NK4A136. Next base: position 12,707 of record JAIDPF010000103.1, on the reverse strand, counting down.
TGGAAGAGGTCAGAAAGAGAAATATTGATGTTGCTGCGGCTTTTATGTCGGCCGATAAGGATTTTGAGACGATAGAGAGGGCAAATGCGCTTGGCGTGAGTGATTATCTGACAAAACCGTTTCTTCCGATGGAATTGAAGGAGATCGTACATAGTCTGATTGAAGGTTAAAGATATGGTTTCATTGTGAACATTTAAGTAGTAAGGATAAATACTTGTAAAGGGGAAATGATAATGCACTACAAAAGATTGGCAGTCTTTTTCATAATTGTTTTGATGCTCTGTGGTTGTACAACAAGCGGTGAAGTTGAACCGGCTTCTATATTATCGGCAGACAGTGTTCAGGAGGATGAAGCAGATCAGGATGTGGTGCAGGAAGAAGAACAGCCGGAGGCTGGCGTTATGCGAGATACGCCGGAAGAGGTGGTTGCTTATACGTATTATGAGCAGGCGGTGCTTGATATGGAAAATGGCGAGATCGTCTATTGCCCAGACGACTATTATCATTGGATCACGTCGGCTGCCGGAACAAAAGAGATGCTGTTAGTGATGGTAGACTCGATCAATGAGCTGGAGAATGATCATACATTAATAGCGATCTACAGGGACGGGAACATTTTGGACGAAGATGGAGAAGAACAGGATTTTTCGAAGTACATGACACAGGAGATAGAAACATTTTCTGGTCTGACCTCAAGCAACCTAGGATATTATTTAGGAAAGTGGTATTTGCAATATCGGGTTTGGGATCGGAATAGAGTGTATCAGTACGTATACTGCTATGAACAGCAGGAAGACGGAACTTTTTTGAAATCACAGGATACGTTGTGTGAGACGATCATGGAACTGTATGATCAGGGATATAGCTTTTGTGGCAGAGAACAGGATGTCTTTACCTGTCTGAATGAACAGGGACTTCTGCTGCTTTGGAAAGGAAAAGAGGAGGCGGTTTTGGCTGCCTTTGAGATAGATGGAACTCTTTGCTGGGAGTATCCGATCGATTCGTCGATACGTTACATTGATGGAACAGACGGAAGATTTGTGATTGGAAGAGCTATTAATGATTCATTATCTGACCCTGAAGGTACTTTTTATAAGTATGATTATCTTATTTATGATTGTGCCGGAACTGATACAAATAGTGGACCCATTGAAATGAAAAATTCTGACGGTATTACTATTATGGGGGTGTACGATGGATATGTTTATTATTGGTATATGGAGCGTCAGGGATTTAACATAGATGCTTACAAGGTCGTTCGATGCTGTCTGGATCCGCTGGGAGAGGAGGAACTGCTTTATGAGTCTGTGGATGGCCCGGGACTGGATGTTAATATAATGCATGGAATAGACGGCTTTGCCGTGCAGGGAGATTTCTGTTACTTTGTAAACTTTGACGATGGAAGTCTGTGGTGGTGTACCTGCGATCTGGTTGATGAGACGCATCCGCTTGCCAGACTCGGATTGCTGGATGACTACAGAGGGATGTTTGATATGGGTGAAGTTTCTTATGAGAACATTGATTTTTTATGCCCAAAGTGCGGCACTTTGATTGGTACGTATTATGCAGAGCAGATTTGTTTGTCAGAAGAAGTAGTGCCTCATGCGGACGTGATCAATCAAGTTCTTTTGGGTAACCCGGACTATTGCGCGGAAGAAATGAGCCAATATTACGCTGACCATGATGTTATTGCTGAGTTGGAAGCGGAATGTGATGCAGGTTTTCATCATGTTCATGCTGGCGACATATATTCAGTTGATTTTGATGGCGTCACGCAGTACAGTTTTCATAAAGCGGGGCAGGAAGAAGAACTGATCTGTCTGGAGGTGGATTATGCAGTCTATGAATATTCTTCCGGCGCCGCACACGGATATACGACGATCAGTCATTATTTCTTTGACCTGTCAGATGGTTCGGAGATCACCGTGGGGGATATCATGGGAGTCAGTGAAGAGGAATTTCGCACATTAGCGGCAGAATATACTTTAGCGGATTGCCAAAAAGATAATAGTGGATATTCTTATGATGAAAACGGGTATAGGAACGGAAATTCTTTATATGATATGGTATATGAAGGTACCGGATTTGACAGCCGGATGTATTTTAGCGAGGATGGCGTAGTCATGGAATATGAACCATATTATTTGGGGGGATACGCAGCTGGATATATCCGTGTGACGATTCCCTATGATGAGTTGGGACTGGAACTGGTAGATATCTACGGTGTGAAGGAGAACAGGTAAGCTGCATTCGATTTATGTGCAGCGTCATTTTTGGAACTTGATTTTGGGAACAGAGAGCAAAGGTTGGAGAAATAAATGATGGGATACAAAAGGATAGCGTTGATATTGATCTCGTTAGTATTATTATGTGGTTGTGCAAATAAAATAGATCAAACAGAAGGGACGTCAGATCTATATATTAGTGAAAATGCGGTCGGTCAGACAGGAGATGGAAAAGCTTTAGCCTTCTCATATTCCGATATGACTGTGATCGACGCGTCCGATGGCGGCAGCCTTGTTTATCGCGGAGAGGAAGGTGAAACAATTGTCGGAGCTGCCGGTTCTTCAGATATGCTTTTTGTCCTGACATATTGCGACTCCTTATCAGGCAGCATTATTTCGGACGACGGCAATTATGTTGTATCAGGAGATGCTGCGGTGGAGAATGACCAGACAGGGCATATGCCGTTTACGTTGTTTGCGGTGAATAAAAATGGGAATGCCTTGGAAGCGGCTATTTGGGAAAATGGCTTTATTATGGCAGGTGCGGAATTGGTAATAACAGATCCGGATAAAGGTCTTCTTTTAGGAGCAGGACAAGAAATTGACGCTTTTCCGGCGTCTATATCAGGAGAACTGCTTGGGTATTATCAGGGTAAGTTATACATGGTTTATCATGCTTATGAGGAAGACGGAAGTGCAAGGCAGCGGTATGCCTACTGCTATGAGCAGCAGCCGGACGGCAGTTTTGTAAAGTCACAGGATACGCTTTGTATGACGATCATGGATCTGTATGATCAGGGGTATCTGTTTTGCGGTGATGCCGAAGATTTGTTTGTCGGTCTGAATGTATACGACAGACTGCTGGTGTGGAAGCAGGAGGAGTCGAAGGTCTATGCCATTGCTGTGGACGGCAGTATCCTTTGGGAAAAGAAGATCGATTCAAGGATCACCAGTATCAAGGGAACGGATGGCAGACTTCTGCTTGCTGTGGGGCGTCCTGCGGATGCGGACGGATGGTATGTGGATGGATGGTATTATTTTATCTATGACCTTGAGAGTACTTTTTCTGAAGGGTCGGATGTGAAGGAAGGCACTTATGCGTGGTCGGATGGAACCTGCCTTGATGTGAGAGACGGATATCTCTATTTTTATCGTTATAATAAACCGGCGTATAATCAAAATCAGTATTTCTTCTACCGTTGCGATCTGTATGATGCGGAAGCCAAAGAGGAGCTGTTGTTTGAAACAGTAGATATTGCCGGACAGCCGTATCAGAGAGAAGGAAATAACGGCGTGGCAGGGTTTACTGTACAGGGAGATGCCTGTTATTACATGGATTTTGATGGAGAAAGTCTGTGGTGGTTTTCCTGTGATCTTGCTGATGATGCGCATACGTTGACAAGACTGGACGTAGTGGATGAGTATCATGGGATTTTTGATATGTGTGAGATAACATATGCCACGGATAGTTATCGATGCGGAAATTGTGGAGAACTGATTTATGAATATTATGTAGAAGGTATGCAGCTTTACGGGAATGGGGACCCTGCTATAGATCAAATCAATGAAACGCTGGCGGAAGAATTGGACAGCACTCTGACGTCCATGAAGGAACGGCTGGAAGATTATCAGACGTCGGGGACAGTGTGGGACCATCTTTGCGACAGTTATACCGCTCGGATAACGCTTGAGGAGGAAGTGGATGGTATAACGAAGTATCGTTTCCAGAAGGAAGGACAGGACGGGGAACTGGTCTGTCTGGAGGCGGATTATAGTGGTTATGATTATAGCGGCGGCGCGCATGGTTATCCATGGAGGTTGCATTTCTTGTTTGATTTTTCTGATGGTTCTGAGATCGACATGGCAGATGTGATCGGTGTCAGTGAAGAGGAGTTCCGCGCTCTGGCGGCAGAATATACTGTGGCGGATTATCTAGGTGAAAACGGCGATCTTTACTTTGAGATAGAAGAAGATGCTTTATATGAAACAGTTTATAAGTACGCCGGCTTTGACTGCAAGATGTATCTTGGCGCAGACGGGGTAGTTGTGGAATATTTCCCGTATCATTTGGGCCCGTATGGGTCGGGAACGATCGAGGTGACGGTTCCTTATGAAGAATTGGGTTTGGAATTGCTGGAGATTTACGGGGTCAATGAATAAATTCATAATGAATAGATTCATAGGATTCCCCAGCTTTTATGAAATAGCGGAGACGGAGGGATTCGAACCCTCGTACCGGTGTTTAAACCGATAAACTGATTTCGAGTCAGTCCCGTTACGGCCTCTTCGGTACGTCTCCAAATAGGAATGATTACACATTAATGCGATTGCGATCTTCCATACTTAACCGATTATAAGGGATATGATGTGTATTTTCAAGCGAAATTTGAAATTTGTGAGAATTTACATTCAATCTGTTACTAATCGGGAAAATATGATATACTATCTTTGTATGCAGTGTCATAGGATTGACGCGGTATCTGAAGATAGTATTTATATTTATGATCAAAATAAAAATCATTATACAGGAGGTATAAACTATGAAGAGAATCGGTATGCTTACCAGCGGCGGCGACTGTCAGGCGCTTAATGCGGCAATGAGAGGCGTCGTAAAGACTCTGCACAACAGCAAGGAAGAAGTGGAGATTTTCGGATTTTTATCCGGTTACAAGGGACTGATCTATAGCAATTTCAGGATGCTTACCAGTAGGGATTTTTCCGGCATCCTGACAAAGGGCGGCACCATTCTTGGAAGTTCCAGAACTCCGTTTAAGACGATTACGGAACCGGATGAGAATGGCGTAGATAAGATTGAGGCTATGAAGCATACGTATCATAAATTAAACTTAGACTGTCTTGTGATCTTAGGCGGTAACGGTACGCATAAGACGGCGAATCTGCTCCGGAAAGAAGGATTAAATGTCATTACGCTTCCTAAGACGATTGATAATGATTTGTGGGGTACGGATATGACATTCGGCTTCCAGAGCGCGGTAGACATTGCGACAAATGTGATCGACTGTATCCATACGACAGCAGATTCCCATGGACGTGTATTTATTGTAGAGGTCATGGGACATAAGGCAGGATGGCTTACTTTAAATGCCGGTATGGCCAGCGGCGCAGATATCATACTGATTCCGGAGATTCCTTATAAGATTGATAAGGTAATTTCTGCAATTAAAAAACGTGAAGAATCCGGCAGCAGATTTACAATTTTGGCAGTGGCAGAGGGAGCGATCTCCGCAGAGGATGCAAAGTTGAGCAAGAAAGACTATAAGAAGAAATTGGAGAAACGGACATATCCGAGTGTTTCCTATGAAGTGGCGGCGCAGATCGAAGAGAAGACCGGCCTTGAGGTTCGGGTGACAGTTCCCGGACATATGCAGCGCGGCGGTTCCCCATGTCCTTATGACAGGGTATTTGCTTCCAGACTTGGTTCAGAAGCGGGCAAACTGATTCTGAAGGATGAATATGGTTTCATGGTTGGCTATAAGAACAGGGAGATCGTTAAGGTGCCGCTGGAGGATGTGGCGGGCAAGCTGAAGATGGTTTCTCCAGATGCAACCATTGTAAAGGAAGCAAAGATGCTGGGCATCTGCTTTGGAGACTAGATTTAAAAATCGAAGTGAGTGGCAGCAGTGCTGCGACATGGAAGATAGATTGAAAAATAAGATTGATATCTTATTTTTCAATCAGCAATTTGAGTCAGAGCCTCAAATTGCTTTGATCGCAGATGAGAAACCGCCTACGCGGATTTCTCATCGCGTGTCATCGCAGTAAAACTGCTCTGACATGGAAGATGGTATGAATTATGTCATATACGGCTTTATATAGAAAATTCCGCCCGACAGTTTTTGAAGACGTCAGAGGGCAGGAGCATATTGTAACTACGCTGAAAAATCAGGTTATCACCGGCAGGGTAGGTCATGCGTATCTGTTTATCGGTACAAGAGGAACAGGAAAAACGACGGTTGCCAAGATCATGGCGAAAACGGTGAACTGTCAGAATCCCAAGGAGGGCAATCCCTGCGGTGAATGTCCGTCTTGTCAGGCAATTACGGCGGGCAACAGCATGAATGTGATAGAGATCGACGCGGCCTCTAACAATGGTGTTGACAGTATCCGTGAAATCATAGAAGAGGTGACATATCCGCCGGTAGACGCCAAATATAAGGTTTATATCATTGATGAGGTTCATATGCTTTCGGGAGGGGCCTTCAACGCTCTGCTTAAGACGTTGGAGGAACCGCCGGCATACGTGATTTTTATACTTGCAACGACGGAAATGCATAAGATTCCGGTCACGATCTTATCAAGATGCCAGCGATATGATTTTAAAAGGATATCCATTGATACGATCGCGGAACGGATGCGCGAATTGATGGAGATCGAGGAGACTCCCGTAGAAGAGCGTGCGCTGAAATATGTTGCCAAGGCGGCGGACGGTTCCATGCGTGACGCGCTCAGCCTGCTGGATCAGTGTATTGCGTTTCATTATGGAAAAGAACTCACCTATGATATGGTGTTGGATGTGCTGGGCGCTACGGATACGGAAGTTTTTAGTATGCTGCTGCGAAAAATCGTGCAGGACGATATTCTGGGCTGTATTGAACAATTGGAGCAGATCACAATGCAGGGACGCGAACTGGGGCAGTTTGTGACGGATTTTACATGGTATCTCCGTAATCTTATGCTAATCAAATCTTCCGGAGGAGAAGGATCAGAAGAAATACTGGATGTTTCGACCGAACATCTGAAACGTCTGATGGAAGAGGCGGAACTGTTGGAACTTACGCAGATATTCCGCTATATCGAAGTCTTTTCTGAACTGTCAAATCGTCTCAGATATGCGACGCAGAAACGTATTCTGATTGAGATGGCATTGATTCGTCTCTGCTGTCCGCAGATGGACAGGGATGATGATTCAGTAATGGAACGCATCCGCACGTTAGAGAAGAAAGTGGAGGAAGGCGTTACCGTTCATGTGACGGCAGGCGAAGACATCAACCGTACAGAAAAACCAAAAGTATCACAGGTCAAAGAACCGAAGGCCCTTCCTAAAGCCATTCCTGAGGACATCCAAAAGATTGTCAGAGAATGGCCGACGATCGTAGGGATGACCGAGCATCTTACCAGAAGTCTGTTAAACAACGCGAAACTGTCTTTGGGAACAGAGGGACAGCTGCTTCTTTGTTTTGATGAGATGATGATTGTTGAGCAGCTGAAACAGGAAGAAAGAATAAAGGAGATTGAACGGCTGTTGGCTGATTACGCAGGTAAAGAGGTGAAGGTGGAAGTCAGAAAATATGATACGTCGCAGGAATTTGGCGATACATACGCGGACTTGAGAAAGCTGATCAATATGGAGATTGAGACTGAGTAAGGATTAAAATATGCATATATAAAAAAGGAGAAGTAAACATTATGGCAAAAAGAGGCGGATTTCCCGGTGGCGGAATGCCGGGCAACATGAACAATCTGATGAAACAGGCACAGAGGATGCAGCGCCAGATGGAGGAGAATCAGAAGGAACTTCAGACGAAGGAATTTACGGCCAAAGTTGGCGGTGGCGCAGTGGAAGTAACAGTGACGGGTGCTAAGGAAGTTACGAAGGTTGTGCTTTCGGAAGAAGCTGTGGATCCGGAGGATATCGAAACGCTGCAGGATATGATTTTGGCGGCGGTTAATGAGGCGTTAAAGCAGGCCGAGGATGCCAACAATGAAATGATGAGCAAAATGACCGGAGGTATGAATCTGGGAGGTCTTCCTTTCTAATGGACTTTTACAGCGGCGATATTAACAAACTGATAGAGGAACTGGCGGCGCTTCCCGGAATTGGCAGTAAATCCGCGCAGCGGATGGCGTTTCATATTATTAATCTTCCCCATGACCGGGTAAAAAGATTGTCGGACGCGATCATCACGGCGAAGGAAACCGCAAAGTATTGCAAAGAGTGTTATACTCTGACAGATCAGGAACTTTGCCCTGTGTGCGCCAATCAGAAGCGTAACCACAGGCTGATTATGGTGGTAGAAAATCCCAGAGATCTGATCGCGTATGAAAAAACCCAGAAATATGAAGGCGTTTATCACGTTTTGCACGGAGCGATCTCTCCGATGAACGGCATCGGACCTTCCGATATCAAACTCAAGGAGCTGATCGAGCGCCTTAAGGGTGACGTCGATGAAGTCATCGTGGCGACCAATGCCAGTCTGGAAGGTGAAACGACAGCCATGTACATCAGCAAGCTGATCAAACCTGCCGGTATCAAAGTAAGCCGTATTGCAACCGGCGTGCCGGTGGGCGGCGACTTGGAGTATATTGATGAAGTGACACTGCTTCGTGCTTTAGAAGGCAGGACGGAACTTTAGGTGTAATTATGAAGGATGCTGCACTGAGATGTATCAATAGAGATAAGGAGGAAGTATAATGTCAGTAAAAAAAGAAGTGTTTGGTAAGACAAGAGATGGTAAAGAAGTAGACTGCTATACCATAGAGAATAAAAACGGCATGACCGCTAAAGTGATTACGTTTGGCGCGATCTTAAAAAATCTTTATGTCCCTAATGCAAAGGGAAAGGTCGAGGACGTTGTGCTTGGTTATGATAAATTGTGGATGTATTTCACCAATGGAAGCTGTTTCGGCTCCACGATTGGTCCGATCGCCAACCGTACAAAAGAAGGAAAATTTTCCGTGCATAACAAAAAGTATCAGCTTGCCGTAAATGACCGAAAAGTCAACAATCTGCATACAGATCTTAAGAATGGTTTTCATAAGAGATTATGGGACGCTGAGCCAGGAAAGAACAGTGTGACCTTGACCTTAAAGAAAAAGCATGGCGAAATGGGTCATCCCGGTAATATGACAGTTAGTGTTACTTATGCGCTTACAGATAAAAATGAACTTAAGATTACATATCATGCCGAAAGCGATAAAGATACGGTCGTTAATATGACCAATCATTCTTATTTCAATCTCTCCGGACCTAAGAGCAATAGCATAGAGGCTACCAAATTAACGCTTCATGCATCTTCATTTACTCCGGTGGATCAGCTTGCGATTCCTACAGGTGAGGTACTGCCGGTAAAAGGAACACCACTGGATTTCACAAAGGAGAAAGCGATTGGCAGGGATATTGAGAAGAAGGTATATAAGCAAATGAAGATCTGTGGCGGATACGATCATAATTGGGTCGTGGATGACTGGAACGGCAAAGTGAAATTGATTGCCTGCGCGCGCGATACTAAATCAGGGCGCGCCATGGAGGTCTATACGGATCTTCCGGGCGTACAATTTTATTCAGGTAACTTCATCGGATCCAATATTGGAAAAGAGGGATTCCGCAATGCTAAGCGCAAGGGCTTTTGCTTGGAAACACAATACTTTCCGAATTGTGCTGCGGAGAAGAACTTTGTTCAGCCGCTATGCGGTCCTGATAAGGACTATGACAGCACGACAATCTATAAATTTTTGTGGTGATGCGAAAAATAACATTAATTCATTGATATAATTTGACAAATTGCGTTCCTCGCCTGTGCTATATTGAAGCAAAAGTTCAGTGATGAGAACTGCTGAATCATTCGGACGAGCAGAAAGGCGGGGGATTTTGTGGAACAGACATTGCAGGAGGATATTGTACAGATAAAGCTGCCCAAAAATGTCAGGCAGATCGGTACCATTGATAAGAAATCGGTGATCTATATAGAGGATTATGTTGTCACATATCTGGAGCAGATGGCGAGAAAGGAAAAGCTTCAGTTTGGGGCGGCTGCGTTATATGGGAAAACCGTATTTCAAAAGGATGAAAAGTATGTCTTTATTTCTGCGGCCGTATTTGAAGAAGACAAGCCTGCTCTGCAGACCGGACCGGGTGATGTGATTGAGCATGGACCGACGGAAAATATGCTTTCTACATTTTCTGAAAATGTGGATAAATATTTTTCCGAACTTGCTCCGGTAGGGGTTGCGGTTATACATAAAGACAGTGTCAGGATACCGGATGCGTGGATCAGAAAAAGTAAGATGGACAGTCTTTTGGGAAGTGGTGCCGTACTGATTGATCTTAATACGGAAGGGGATGGCGCGGAGTATTTCTTCTATAATGAAGAAAGTATCGTATTGCAGTCCGGTCATTACATTTATTATGAGCGAAATGACCTGATGCAATCGTTTCTGGTGGAGTGGCATGAGAATGCGCAGACAGGTCTTTCCGAAGAACCCCTTGATTATGTGGCGGGAACATGCCGCATGGTCATGGAAGATAAGAAGGAAGATAAGATTCAGGAGAGATCGATCAACTGGGTGTCTGCCAGTGGGCTCTTAGGTCTGATCGCAGTCAGCGCGATTGGTATCATTGTGATGAATCATTATAATACGACTGGTGGTAATGACAGAACGACTGCGCAGATGCAAAGTCAGACTTCTTCCACAAGTCAGGATCAATTGACTTCTCAGGGCGATATTACTAACCAGAATTCTTTGGATGACCCTGTATATCCTACCAGCGATCTGTCAGTCCATGTGGATGAAACTTCGGAGGGCGCAGCAGAGACGTCTGGGCAGAATGCAGTTGCGGATGCGATGGGTACGGCGTCTGGTGGGGAAAATGGTCTGTCAGAGCAGCATCAGCAGTCAGAAGCTGATTTGGAAGCAGGTGGAACAGAAGATTCCGGCATGCTATCGGAAGGACAGCCGGCAGTGGAAACGACAGTATCAGGCGGGCAGGAGAATGCGGATGTTGGGACAGAAACATCAGGAGAGGCTGTTGTGCAGCATACCCCGGTAGAATATGTGATTGAAAAAGGCGATACATTATGCGAGATCAGCAGACGTTATTATGGTACGATCGGAAAAGTTTCAATGATTTGCGAGTACAATCATATAGAAGATCAGGATAGTATATTTTACGGGCAGACGATCGTGCTGCCATAGGGAGAATCTTACATGGCAAGTGGCAACAGACAAAAAGAGGATACCAGACAAAAAGACAGGCCTTCTGCAACAAAAAGGATCATGATATTGCGTATGAGGAAGTTTGCAGCGATGATTGTTGCTGTTGCAGTCATCGCCGTAGTTATTCTGGTGTGTTATACCAGTTATATCAATTATGCTTATACCGGCTATGAAGTGATCTCTTCGGTAGAGAAGGTGCAGACGAACAATTCGCATATTTTAAGTTTTGGCACATATTTTCTTTCATACAGTTCGGATGGTATCCGATGTACAGATGAGAAGGGTAATGATATATGGAGTTGCCCCTTTGAAATGCAGAGTCCGATGATTGAGATCAATGGAGACTATGTTGCTGTTGCGGATTATGCGGGAAGGACAATCTATATATTTAATAGCACAGGAGAACTGGGGACGATTCAGACGAATCTTCCGATCAGGGATATTGAAGTGGCGGGAAATGGAGTTGTTGCAGCGGTGCTGGACAATGGCGATGTTACCTCTATCAGTTTATATTATTATGACGGGAGTGAAATCGGATTTTTCCGCACAACGATGTCAAAAAGCGGATATCCGCTTGATATAGGGATGTCCGCGGATGGTACACTGGTGGCGGTATCCTATCTGTATTTGGACAACGGCACCTTGACTTCCAAAGTTGCGTTTTACAATTTTGGCGAGGTTGGGCAGAATAAGACGGATAATCTCGTTGGAGGATATGACTATCAAAATGAGATGGTTCCCTTGGTTGGCTTTATGAATGATTCCACAGCGTTCGCCGTGGCAAATGATAAGCTTATGTTTTATGAAGGATCACAAAAACCAACCAGCCGGAAAGATATCTTTCTAATAGAAGAGATACGTTCCGTATATTATGGGGACAAATACATCGGTCTTACATACATCAATCCAACTGCTGAGTCAAGGTATCTGATCGATATCTATAATACTTCCGGTGATTTGAAAAATACTCTTCCTATTGATATGGAATATCAGGAGATCTTTTTTAATAATGATTATGTTGTGATCTATAATGCAGCTTCCTGTATTATCTATAATATTAATGGGAATATAAAGTATCAAGGCGATTTTGAAGAATCGGTGCTGCTGATGATTCCGACCAACTCTGTGCTAAAGTATGTTCTGGTACTCCCGGATCAGATCCAGACCATTGTGCTGCGGTAGTTTTAAGAACTAAAAATGATGGTTTAAATCTATGAAAATAACCATGACTTTCCGTAACCTGCGAATTTGGGCCGCAGGCACAATATTTGCAAAACGAATTAATTCGTTTTTGAAAAATTCTTTGATTTTTCAATCTAACATGCCCGAAAAAATTAATGAAAAATTGAAAAAATATTGTTGACAATAGGAATCAGTAGTGATATTCTATATAAGTCGCACGTCGGAAGATGGCGGCAAAAACATGATTTATTCAATAGAATGAAGATTGTGAAGCACCTTGACAAAAAAACAGTAATGCGACCCTGAAAATTTCAAAGAGAAATTATTCAGAGAATGAAAACCAAG
>JAIDPF010000102.1 GCA_029062895.1 Lachnospiraceae bacterium | reverse complement strand
GGCAAACATTTGATATAGATGCAGTAAATCAGGCATACGAAGCATATAAAATATTTAGAATTTTTGATGAATATGCTGAATATAGAGATTCTGATTTAAGAATTTTAAGTAATTTTTCAGTAGAATCAGAAGAAAATGTATTAAATGCTTTAAAAAATATTGAGCAGAAATTGCAACAACCAGATGCGATAGGCATTTATGTATATGGTAAGCTTGCATATTATATGACTTATGTAGGTGCGGTTGTAGATTTTGACTGTAAAAAATCATGTGATCTTATGCTTAAGAATGCAAAAGAAATTGGAAAGAAAAAAAGAATAAATACTGATGTGCTTTTGGAATATACATTTGATATCAAAGATGAAAAATTAAAAGAAAAGTACAACGATTTCCTTAGAAAATTATCGGAAGCAATTGAATATGAAAATAATAAAACGGTTTTTCTATTTGAGCCAGATATTCTAAGTGATTTCTATACAGATATTTGTAAAAATAAGGAACATTATATAAGCGGGCATCAGTTTATCAGTAAGTATGATCAAAGTAAGATAGTGGATATGCTTTTTAAATGTTCGGCGGAACAGTTACAAAATTTCCGCGGAATATTGTTTACTGTGTATCGACATGCAGGACAAAATGAGTATGATGAAAAAGATGTCGAGGCAATGAAAAAACTACTTGAATTAGTAAAGGAAAGAAAAAATGGGGAGCATCATTGGGATAAAATACAAGTAATGCAAATAAATTATTTGTGTATTAATTTAGAACAGTTTATTGAACAGATGACATAACAAATAATATCGGGTTAAGCTTGGGATTGGCTGTCAAACCAGTCTAAGAAATTGTCCGCACCCCCGTCCTCGATTAAAATTATAATTGCAAAATTTTAATGTTTAAAAAGAGATAAAAATTTAATTTTAGGCGGTTAAGTTGAATGCTGTTTAAAAATAAAAATGTTTTAAAAACAAAAATACATTTAGATTTTTTTACACTTAAAGTTTGCGTAGTATGTAATAAAAAAATACTTGGAACAATTACTTGTGTAATTAACAGAGAACTAAAAGAAATTTCAATAATTGATATTGTTTGCGAAAACATTAATATGGGATATGGTTCTATGATGATGGAAGCGCTTATAAGATATGCAAGACGGAGAAGATTTAAATATATAGATGGGGCGTTAATAAAAGAAGATTATGATCATAAGGAAAGATTATATCATTTTTTTCAAAAGTTTGGATTTGAGATCATACAAAATCGTGATGAATTTGAAATTGCAGGTTTAAAAGATGAAGAGAAATTTGCAGATATAAAATTGAAATTAAGATAAAAGGAATAATCCGCATACATCTGATCCGCCACGTTTCCGAATTCTGGGTTTTCTAGCGGGCAATAACCAATGGCATAACTGATAAGAACGGCGCTGGACTGATTATATTCCTTGTACCGCTTTTCAAGATTCTGTATAATAATAGAAGTACAAAAAATGTTGCATTTTGAGATGATATAGTAATATATTTTTCAGAAATGATGACAGTGAAAACTCTGTGCGAGAAAAGGCGAAATAAACGAATGAAAGGACATTAGTAAAAGGTAAAGATTATGGCTGTTTGGATCACAGGTGACATACATGGAAATCCGCAGAGATTTTCAACAGATGCATTTCCGGAGCAAAAGGAAATGACAAAAGAGGATATAGTGATAGTTCTTGGAGATTTTGGTCTGGTATGGAATTACAAAGGAGAAGACAATACCGAAAAATATTGGCTTGACTGGCTAAATAATAAATCTTTTACAACAGTGTTTATTGATGGGAATCATGAAAATTTTGAAAGACTTGATAAGTATATGGTAGAAGAGTGGCACGGTGGAAAAGTACATTTTATCAGACCATCAGTGATCCACCTTATGAGAGGTCAGATTTTCAATATAGAAGATAAATCCTTCTTTGCTTTTGGCGGTGCAAGCAGCCATGATATATCTGCCGGTATTTTAGAACCTGAGGATCCGGATTATAAGAAAAAGAAGAAACAGTTAGATAAGGATCCTTTTGCTTTATACAGGATCAATCATATAAGTTGGTGGGACAGAGAACTTCCAAGTGAAGAAGAAATGAAAGAAGGATGGTTAAATCTCGAAAAGCAGAATAATAAGGTAGATTACATTATTACCCATAGTCCATATACTTCTCTGCTTAGGCAGATGGATTGCGGCTCCCGAACATATCAAAGCGATAGGTTGACAGATTATTTGCAGAAAATCAAGCAGACTGTTGATTATAAGGCTTGGTTGTTTGGACATATGCATGTTAATCAAACCTTTTATTGGGAGAGAAGCAGTTGCTTATATGAACAGCTTATAAGAATTTTGTAACCGGTGGAGTCGACATTTCAGACGGTTCTTAATTATGATTTTATATTCTGGTTTGTGTCAAAGGGTGAAGCTTCTTCCTCCTCTTATCCTCATACATCATCTGATCCGCCACATCCCGGAATTCCGGGTTTTCTAGCGGGCAATAGCCAATGGCATAACTGATAAGAACGGCGCTGGACTGATTATATTCCTTGCACCGATTTTCAAGATCCTGCATAAAAGTCTGTGGATCTTTGTTATAAAGCACGGCAAATTCGTCGCCGCCCTGCCGGTAGGCTCTGCCGTCTTTCCCTACTGCGTCAGCTAACAGACGCGCAAATCCCTGTAATAGCTTATCACCGGCAGAATGACCGATGGTATCATTCACTAACTTAAGATCATTTAAATCTGCAATAAAATAGTAGATATTTTCCTGTTCCTGAATTACTTTCAGATCCCGCTCCAAAGCATTACGATTATAGATATTCGTCAGATAGTCAATGTAGGCAAGACGGCTTCCCACTTCCGTACAGAAGGAAATAATACTTTGCATACAAGTATATCGATCCATCGTTTTGTTCCCTGCCAGCACTTTTGTTTTGATAACTATGGTTTCTTTTTCATAATTGGCTTCAACATTATTTTTGATTCGATCAAGCGCCGTTTCGACTTTCTCCTGAGCATTGCTGATAAATACCACGCCATTCTCACCGACATGATACCCATGCAGACGATTTTGTTTGATTTCCTTATAGATATCGTTTAGGATTAAGGCATCTTGTTTCAAATCAAAATGATTTTCGGTCTTGTAAAAACATAAGATCCCTATCACGGGTTTCTGTTTATCAAAATCATACTCCTCCAGCACTTTTTCAAAAGAGTATTGATTAAATAACATTGTATTTTCATCCATATATTTCTCTATATTTTCATTGCTTAATATCAGTCCCAGAAGAATCAGTGTTGAGCAGACGACTACGATCAGGATCTCCGGGACTAGCATCTGTATCAGAGCCGTTCCGACAAATAGCGGTACGGCAAGTATGATTGCCAGTCTTTTGTCCTCATCCAGGATATTCCAATAGCGAAGACAATAATATAATATCATGATCAGATAAATTACCAGACTTACATACAGAGCATATACTTTAGGTCCTAAAGAGTAGTCGGTGGTTGCTCCATGGACATATGTAATCGGCAGCACGAAAATTCCGATAGCCGATATTGCAACAGGCAGACTGTGGAGGATTCTTATTGTCTTAGAAAATTTCAGATTTGTTTCCAGATAGCTTCTCATGTATACAAATAAGAGATATATAAATCCCGATATGGACATCAAATAAATGATATGAGCAATCAAATTCACCGAATCCGGAACGACGTCTCTGTGGTTTACCGTACAGATGGTAATCAAATCGAATAATGAAGTCACAATCGCCACATTAATAAGCCACTGAAAGATTTTCGTGGACCTGATTGGGATATGGGGCTTTCGATAATAAAAACCCGTCATATATAATATAAATAAAAGACATGCCGCCGATGTCTTAACAAGTGCTAACATATAAATAATTCCTTTTTAATCAAAATAGCATATCTTATTGTACAGTGTCAATATTTTCGATTTTACTTCTTAAAATATAAACAGCTAAAACAGGGCAATAATATTTTGACATTGCGTATCTACTATGATAAACTATAGTGGATTATATTTAATACATATAGTATATACGAAGTATAACAGTAACAAGATATTGCGTGCGTGATCGATCCGGCAGAATGTCAAAAAGCGACATTTTTCTTCCATGGAGATCAGCATGGAATAATAGATGAGGTGAATCAGGTGGATAAACAGGAATATAAGATTCTATCAGAAGAAATTATGGCACTCGTTGCCAATGAACGGTTTGTTGATGCAGTAGAGATTGCCGACCGGATAGACTGGCGGAAAGTCAGAAGTTTTAGCACATTACAGAAGATCAGCGAACTTTACCGTATTAACTGTAGATTTGAAGAAGCCATGGATATTATGCTGATGGCGTACGATAAAAACCCTAACAGCAGAACCATCGTATATTCTCTGTGCGAGTTGTCGGTTGATCTTGATGATCTGGTAGCGGCGCTGCAGTATCTTGCGTTATATAAAAAGATGGCACCGGGCGATAAGGGTGGTCTGATCCTTCAATACAAGATTCTGGAGATGCAGAATGCCAAGACAGAGGAAAAGATTGAACTGTTAGAGGAACTGAATCATAAAGATTATACGGAAGAATGGGCTTATCAGCTTGCATACCTGTATCATAGGATTGGATTAGCAACCAAATGTGTGGAAACGTGTGACCAGTTGATCACTTGGTTTGGTTACGGTCCTTTTGTTATTAAAGCGATTGAATTAAAAATGCTTCATGCGCCGTTGACGGACAAGCAAAAGGAGATCTATGATAGCAGAAATGATATTTCTGAACAGATCGAAGCATATGAAAGCGATGATTATACGATAGAGCGGGCGGAGTCATCTGTTGCTGCGGATATGGGCACAGAGGATTTTCATGTAAAAACGATTGATATGGGTAAATTTAATACCATCAATCTTCAAAAGGCTTTGGCAGAAAGCATGCGGGAACTGATGGGCGAGGATTTGGATGAATCAGAGGAATCGCCATTGGTTTCCACCGGTGAACTGGAAATGCGGATAGGCGATACACAGCATTTTGGTTCGGAAGACGGTTACGAGCCGATGGAAGATAACGAAGTTTTTCTTGAGGACGGTTACGAGCCGATAGAAGACGGCGAGGTTTATCCTGAGGACGATTATGAGTCAATGGAGGACGGCGAGGTCTATCCTGAGGACGATTATGGACCGATGGAAGACGGCGAGGTTTATTCTGAGGACGGTTATGAGCCGATAGAAGATGGCGGAACTTATCCTGAAGAAGACCCTCAGGTATCTCAAAAAGAAAATGCTTTCAAAGAAGATGACGGCAATGAAGTCTTTTTTGAAGATAAGACGGAAGATATCATCATAGATGTACCGCCTGCGGGTACAGTGATGCCGGGGCAGGCCATGGTCAATGCCAAGATGAAAGAGACATTTGTAAAGACACAGCAGGAAGCAGGATCAGCACCTTTGGCAAATGGGCAGCAGGAAGACGATGTAACGGCAGTCTCCGCTAAGGCGCAGGAAGAAGAGCAGACGGCAGCAGAAGAGCAGCAGCCTGAAGTAAAACCTGTGGTACTGGCAGAGGAGCATCAAAGAGTAGAGAAAACACAGAACAGTAGTGTATTTGACAATGTATTGTCTCAGGGTATGGACGGGCAGATCTCTTTAGTGGTTCCGGAAGATATTGTTGTGGAAAAACAGATCACTGGACAGATGAATCTGCAGGAGCTTTTCCTGGAATGGGAAAATGTCAAGAAGCGGAAAGAGGAAGAACGCAGGGCCAAGACTTCTGAAGATATTATGCAGGAAACAGGAAAGATATTTGCGGAATTTGAGGCAGGGGCAAGGACGGGTCCCCTTGCTAAGATAGAAGAGGAACACAAGATGTTCGCCAGCAAATTCCATAATAACGAGATAGAACTGCGATCGGTTGATGCGCTGGAGAAGATCTCTTATACGCAGGGTTCCATCTGGGATGAGGTGGATGCGGCCATTGAGGCAGATAAGAAGAAGTTAGAAGGAGATGCACCTGTTGAAGAGGAGGTAGAATCTGCGGAAGCCATTGAAGGTGATGAGGAACCGGCAGTTGGCGCGGATCTGTCAGCCGGCGCTGCAGCACTGGCAGGCGCGGCAGTGGGAACAGTTGTTGGAGCTGCGGCAGGAATAGCAGCCGAAGCCGCTCTGGCGGATGGTGTTACGGGAGATCTGTCTGCGATTGGACAGGCTGCTTCCGCGGTTTTAAATGGAGAAGGATATCAAGAATCTCTGGCAGCAGAACAGACGGAGGGCGATGCTTCTATTATAATGGAAGAGGGATATGATGCTTCCGCAGAAGAATATTACGCATCAGAGGATGCCGTGCCGGAGGAAGACTATGCAACGGAATATGCTTCTGAAGACTGGACAGACGATCAGGAGTATGTTCAGGAAGAGGTTTCTTCAGGAGAATATGCACCGGAGGAAGCTTATGAGGAATATGAAGGAGAAGTATCCGGTCAGACAGAACCGATCAATGAACAGGTTCTGAGTACATCGCAGATCGGAGATATTGAGAGCGCGCTGGAAGCTCAGGCGGATAAAGTCGGCGCTGATACGGCGGATGAAGATAATGATAATTACAACGGCGAAGAAGAGCATTATCTGACTTTAGAAGAGCAGGAGCTGTTTTCTGATTTTATGTATTCCAAGAAGATGCGGAATCAGATTTTAGATGCCATAGACCAGATCAGTCTGGCGCCGTATGTTGGCAACATCATTATTACCGGAGATTCTGGCACGGGAGTTATCGAGCTTGCCAAGACGATGATCAGAGAGATTCAGATGATCGATAATAATTTTAATGCATCCAAAGTTGCTAAGATCAGCGGTGATAAGATGAACCGTAAAGACCTTGCAGCGATGTTTGAACAGTTGACTAATGGCGCGCTGATCATTGAAAGAGCCAGCGCTATGACGAGGGACACGCTGGAAGGTATGAGCAGAATTCTGGAAGGTTTTCAGGAAGGTATCATTATCATCATGACCGACCGGAAAAAGGAAATGGAGAAGCTGATCGAAAAATATGATATGATTACCGGATATTTTAATGCGAGAATCGATATCAAGCCGATGAATGATAATGCGCTGGTTGATTACGCAAAGAAATATGCCCATACCAGAGAATATAAGATCGATGAGGAACGTGCCGTACTGGCGCTTCACCGCCGGATCAATGAACTCCAGATCGGTGAGCATAATGTGACGACCCGGGAGGTCGAGGATATTATAGATGAGGCGATCGAACGTTCCAAGCGGTTAAAAATTTCTACATATGTTGATATCTTGGTTGGAAAAAGATATGATTACGAAGATATGATCATACTAAAAGAAAAGGATTTTGATTAATTGATAAATGATTGGACATTATACTGTTCAGACATTATAATATATCTAATTAAAAGATTATACTAATCATTTGATTAGTATAATCTTTATAAGAAATTATGGGAAAAGGATGGGGTGACAATGGCAGAAAAGAAAACATCCACAGCAGAAGGTGCAGTGGAAACAAAAACGACAAAACGGAAACCCGCTGTAAAAAAGACCACGGCAGGGACAAGAAAAAAAACATCCGGACCTTCCAAGGCCCCGGCAAAACAGGAAAATACGGTATTTATTTCTGAAGCAGATCAATACGTGTTTGGACAGGGTACGCACTATGAGATCTATAAGAAGCTGGGAGCGCATCCTTGTAAGCAGAATGGCAGAAAGGGAGTGTTCTTTGCGGTATGGGCTCCCAATGCACAGAGTGTTCATGTGGTAGGAAGTTTTAATGGATGGCATACAGATACCCATCCTATGGAGAAGATTGGAGAAGGCGGTATTTATACGGCATTTATTCCGGGTGTATCTGAGGGAGATCTCTATAAATATTATATTATTACTCCGTCAGGAGAGGGTATTTATAAAGCAGATCCATATGCCAATCAGGCCGAGCTCCGTCCAAGTTCCGCTTCGGTTGTTTGCGATATTACCAAGCTTAAATGGACGGATGATAAATGGCTTAGTGAGCGTGCCCAGAAGAATCTGTTCCAGTCACCGATAGCGATTTATGAATGTCATATTGGTTCCTGGATGAAACATCCGGATGGAACGGAAGATGGATTTTACAATTATCGGGAGTTTGCGGATCGTATCTGCGAATATCTGGCAGAGATGCAGTATACTCATGTGGAACTGATGGGTATTGCAGAGCATCCTTTTGACGGCTCTTGGGGATATCAGGTAACAGGCTATTATGCGCCGACTGCAAGATACGGTACGCCGGAAGATTTTGCATATTTGGTTAATAAGCTTCATAATAAAGGAATCGGTGTTATCCTTGACTGGGTGCCTGCGCACTTCCCGAGGGATGCCTTTGGACTTGCGGAGTTTGACGGAACCTGTCTGTATGAGCATCCGGATAAGCGTCTGGGCGAGCACCCTGACTGGGGAACGAAGATCTTTAACTTCGGCAAGAATGAGGTGAAGAATTTCCTGATTGCCAATGCATTATTCTGGATCCATGAGTTCCATATTGACGGTCTCCGCGTAGATGCGGTTGCATCCATGCTGTATCTGGATTATGGACGTCAGGACGGACAGTGGGTAGCCAATAAATACGGCGGCAATGAGAATCTGGAGGCAATTGAATTCTTTAAGCACCTGAATTCTGTAATTCACGGATTAGGCAAAGGCATTATGACTATCGCAGAGGAATCTACTGCATGGCCGAAAGTTACGGCGGCGCCGGAGGATGACGGTCTTGGATTTACCTTTAAATGGAATATGGGTTGGATGCATGATTTCTGTGATTATATGAAACTGGATCCGTATTTTAGAAAAAATAACCACCATAAAATGACATTTGCCATGAGTTATAACTGTAGTGAGAAATATATTATGCCCCTTTCTCATGACGAGGTGGTACATTTGAAATGTTCCATGGTCAATAAAATGCCGGGATATACCATTGATAAATATGCCAATCTCCGTGCAGGCTATACCTTTATGTTTGGACATTCAGGAAAGAAACTCTTGTTTATGGGACAGGAATTTGCTCAGGAGCGTGAGTGGAGCGAAGCAAGGGAACTTGACTGGTTCCTGTTGGAGGAAAAATTAAATGCCGGCATGAAGGATTTTGTAGCGGAGCTGTTGAAGTTATATCGGAAGAATCCCTGTCTGTATGAACTGGATGACAGCTGGGATGGATTTGAGTGGATCAATCCCAATGACGCGGACAGAAGTACTTACAGCTTTATCCGTAAATCCGTAGACGGTAAGAACAACTTGTTATTTGTCCTGAACATGACGCCGATGAAGCGGGATGAATATTATGTCGGTGTTCCGAAAAAGGGTAAATATAAGCTGGTACTGAACAGTGATGAGGAGCGCTTTGGCGGGCTTGGCCACGAGCTTCCGGCGGAATTAAAGGCGATCAAGATGGAGTGCGACAAAAAGGATTACGCTATCAAATTTGATCTTCCGCCTTACGGAGCAGCGGTTTATAAGTTCTAAAAATAAGTGCTGTATAATGACCGCAAACAATTATAATGATTTAAGAAAACGTCTGACAATGGTTGTCGGGCGTTTTTTCATAATAATTACCATGCCTTTCCAAAGCCTGCGAATTTGGGCCGCAGGCACAAATTTGCGATTGAAAAATCTTTGATTTTTCAATCTAATTTCTTCAAAAAAATCAGATGGCAAGCTGCGCAATCTCAAAATTTAAAAGGTACCTTTTGACACCCAAATCCTATTGAGTGTTAAGTTAGACAAGGTTATGACCGAAATATAGTATAGCTCGTGTAAAAGAGGAATAGAGAGGAAAGATCATGAATATCCAGAGAAATCAGAAGGAAATGGAACAATATGCCGGGATGACAGACCCCCAGGGAGTGCATGGCGGTCATGTACACGGCAGTCATAACAATGCTGCCCGTGAAGCCGGCGGAAGTGTTCATAAAGCTGGCAGCAGGGGAT
The DNA here is from genome assembly GCA_029062895.1 of Lachnospiraceae bacterium. Classification (GTDB taxonomy): domain Bacteria; phylum Bacillota; class Clostridia; order Lachnospirales; family Lachnospiraceae; genus NK4A136. Next base: position 5,430 of record JAIDPF010000102.1, on the reverse strand, counting down.
TTAGCGTAGATTTTTCCGGAGGTATGCCGGGCAATCAGGCATATGATAAACAGGGAAAAACAATGGAAGACGTCATGGCGGAAGCAGCGGCAACCGACGTTTCTTTACAGAAAGATTATATGACGGTGATGTCCAATTCCATGTCCGATGAAGATTTCGCAAAGTTATCAGAAGAAGGCTATGATCCCGGAGTGATGGAACCGGAAGAAGCGGTCACTATAGTAGATACGATCAAGGCGGAACTCGCGGAGTCCGGTACGGTTATTGCCGGTTATAATGATGATATTGATGTTGAGACATTAAAGAAGATTACGGGAAGCGAAGTGCGAGCACAGGAGATCCTTGATGCATTTCATCAGTATGATATCCCGGTGACGGAAAAGAATGTACAGGACGCACAGTCTGCCATGGAGATGGCGGAACAGGTAACAAAGCAGCTGCAAAGCGGTACAAAAGAGGACATAGAGGGAGTGAAGAAGTATCTTCTTGAAAATCATCTTTCCCCTGATTTAGAAAATCTGTACCGTGCTGTGTATAGCGGCTCCCATGATGCGGATGTGCAGGGAAGGGGATATTTTGCAGAGACGACAGGCGGATATTATGGACGGAAGGCAGATCAAATGGACGTTTCCTCACTGCAGGCATCTATGGAAAAGATCATCAAGGAAGCCGGTTATGAGGTAACGGAAGAAACTTTGCAAGATGCTGCATGGATGGTGGAGACAGGTCTTCCGCTGACGGCTGAGTCATTTGCCGAATTAAATCATATCAATCAGGCAATCAATGAAATCTCACAGGACGGAAGGACAGCGAACGTCACAGATTTTCTTGGTCAGGAATCACTGCTGGAAAAGGCAGTGCGCGTGGAGCAGGAAGCAGCTGCAATCACGGACGCAGCGGTGGATAAAGTTGTTGCAGATGGAGACAGACTGGATCTTGCGCATTTGACAGCGGCGCAGGAGAAGATAGAGGGCGAGGCAGGGAGAAATACAGAAAGCGATACGGTGCAGGGCGAGGCGACAGGACAGGCGGATGTATCGGAGCGTTCCATTTATGCCCGCCGTCAGATGGAAGAAGTCAGACTTTATATGTCGGTACAGGTAAATTATCGTTTATTGAAGCAGGGGATTTCCATCGATACCACAGAGCTTTCCACTTTGGTGGAGAATTTAAAGGCAGCAGAGCAGGAGATTCAGAGGATTTTATTTGGCAGATCGGGAGAAGGCAGCGATACAGGCAATGGTGCAATGAATACAGGCGATGTAGCGATGACCTCCATAAAAGAAATGTCTGCATTATTCCAGAAGACCATCAGCAAAGTCCGGGCGATCCCCGGTATGCCGGCATCGATCCTCGGTGAGCTGCTACAGGAAAATAAAACAGCCTTTTCACAAAACGTTACTGTGGAAATGGTCTATGAGACCGGCGCAGCAAGACAAAGCGCTTATGCAGCCATGGAGGAAAGATATGAGCCATTGATGACGGCGCCGATGGCTGAATATGGAGATTCCATAGAGAAAGCATTCCGCAATGTAGATGATATCCTGCTGGAGATGAATCTGGAAACAACGGAGGGCAACCGGCGTGCCGTAAGGATTCTGGGATATAACGGCATGGAAATCAGCGAAGATAATATTCATGCGGTAAAAGAAACATATGCCACGGTTAGCAGGGTGATCGATAAAATGACGCCTGCCGCTACCTTGGATTTAATCAGAGAGGGCGTCAATCCGCTGACAGTATCCATGGAGGAATTGGAAAACCATCTTGCTGACAGGGACGGCGGTTCTCAGGAGGAAATGGAGAAATACAGCCATTATCTGTATCGTTTGGAGCAAAGGAATGAGATTACGCCGGAAGAAAAGGAAAGCTATATTGGTATCTACCGCCTGCTGCATCAGGTGGAAAAACGGGACGGTGCAGCGATTGGAAGCTTATTAAATCAGGGTGCGGAGATCAACTTTAAGAATCTTCTGACAGCAGTCAGAAATCATAGACGCGGCAGGATGGATTATCAGGTAGATGATGATTTTGGCGCATTGAAAGAGGAGATTGCGGGAGAAGGAGGTTATCGTAATTCCATTACGATGGCGATCGAAACGGCGTATCGTGAGCAGGGAATGACGGAAGACGGTGACAGAAATGGTCGCAATGCAAAGAGTCAGGAAGAGGATGGCAGGGTTGCATATTATCAGAAGCTTGCCGGTGATATCAAGGCAGGACTGACACCGGAGGCGGTGTCGGAAGTATTTAATGCCGGTGATATCAGCTTGGAAGCACTTTACGATAAGCAACAGGAAATGGTGAGGACACAGACGCAGGAGGCGGAAAGAGCAGATCATGCTTATTTGAAGGAGCAGGCGGCAGAGATCAGGATGGCGGCGGAAGTATCTGATCAGGCAGTGTCGATGCTGTTGTCTTTTGATATGCCTGCGACATTAGATAATCTTGTAGCGGCTGACAGCCTATTGTCAGACCGGGGCGGTATGGCAGGACAGGTGAAAAAGCAGGCGGCATATCTGGATGGACAGAGAGAGGCTTCTGTATCTGAAATCAGTTCTGATGAGGCGTCTAAAACAGCAGACGGATCACCATATTCTGCAGCAGGAAGCATAAGTGATTTACTGGACGACGCTATCAGCAGCCTACAGGAGCATTTTACAGATAGCGTTAGTGCAAAAGAAGCTTATGAGCATCTGGCGGACCGAATGGAAGAAATACTGACAGTAAGTGCGGAGCAGCAGACAGACAGGATCGATGTAAAGGAGATCAATCTAGCATGGAAACAGGTTTCTGTCGCAAGAAATATGGCGAGGGAAGAGTGCTATGAGATTCCGATGGAGATTGGAGGCAGGATGACTTCCGTCAATGTGCGTCTTTGCCACAGCAGCACCACGGAGAATCATGTGACGATCACTATGGAGACGGAGAATTTCGGTAAGGTGTCCGCGTTGTTTGAAGGGGATACGATGTCAGGTTATATCGTATGCGACAGATCAGACGGTCTGGCAGCTTTAAAACAACAGGAAAACATTTTTAAAGAAGAGATGCAGGCAAAGAATCTGCCGGTATCAGAAATAAAATTTATTCAATCTGACCGTGTAGATATTAATAATTTCGCGGAAAGAGCCGATGAAATTAATAGAACAGGGATGTCGTCAGAAAACTTATATCAGACAGCTAAGACATTTATGAAAGTATTTTTAGGGGATGCTGTTTGACAGTTGTAAATGATGTCATGGAGGATGCCATTTGCAGAGAAAAATAAAGTCATAGTAATTGCAGGGTATAATAGGTGCATCTATGTGTCTTGCAATGAACGGATGAAGAATCGATGTTATGGCATTATCAGTCAAAGGATAAGAAAGCAAGGACATAACAGATAAACATCCAATGACGGAACCATGTAGCACAGAATTTACAAACTGAAAGGATACAAGATTATGAAGATCAATTACAATGCAACAGCGATGATGGCGAACAATACCCTGAATAGAACAGATAATAAATTGACAGCAGCTATGGAACGGCTATCCTCTGGCTTAAAGGTCAACCATGCGAAAGACAATCCCGCAGGTCTTGCGATCGCCAGTCGTATGGATTCTCAGGTCAGGGGTATTAAAGTTGGAACCAACAACACAAATGACGGTATTTCCGTGGTTGAGACGGCGGATGGTGCGCTGAGTGAAATTTCTGCGATCATCCAGCGTATGAGTGAACTTTGTGTTCAAGCGAGCAATGATCCTAAGACAGATGGGGACAGAGAGATTATTGATAAGGAGATCCAGCAGTTAAAGCAGGAGATTGAGCGTATTGCAAGAGATACGGAATATAATGGTATGCCGCTGTTAGACGGTTCCTTTGATTTGAAGGGTTATACCAACAATCCTGATGTAAAGGTTGGATATTATTCCGATGAAGTACCTCAGGGAGATTATAAAATTGATTTGACTGGATTAATTACTATTACTAATAATGCCGACGGTACGAAAGAAGGTACGGTCAATCAAGGTTTGTTGGAAACAAATTTGACTGGTTTCCCGACAGCTGGACTTCAGGCAAAGATAAATGAAGATCTGGATGAACTTACCATAACGGCGGACGGCGATTTTGAAATGAATATTAGGGCTGATTTTACAGCAGTTACAGGTGGTGAGGTTGAGATTGATATTACCCAGATCGGCGCCATGAAGATCCAGATTGGTGCTAATGAAGGTCAGGAGTTAGGCATCCGTATTCCAAAGATCAGCTTAGAAGATATGGGAATAGACGAGTTGACTTCCATCAGGACATATAAAGAAGATGGCAGCATGGATATAGATGGACCGCAGGAAGGCATTGAGAGTACAAAGAAAGCGTTGACTTATATCAACTCTGTGCGTTCCCGTCTGGGTGCATACCAGAATCGTCTGGAACATAATGCTTCAAGTAACGATATTACCGAAGAGAACATGACATCCTCCTATTCCCGGATCATGGATGTGGATATGGCAGAGGAAATGACAGAATATACAACTCAGCAGGTATTATCGCAAGCGGGCATTTCCATGTTGGCGCAGGCTAATGAGCGTCCGTCACAGATCTTACAATTGCTGCAATAATTGTAATAGCAGTAAGTGGATGCAAAGTGTTGACTGTTCTTAAAATAGCAAATAGAGGAAAACAGAATAGAAAGGATTCAAAATATGACAAGCGAAAAAAAACAGGAGTTTACCCTTCGGATTTCACAGGCCAATAAAACGGAGCTGGTTGTTATCCTATATGATATGTTTCAGGCATACCTTGAGGATGCGGAGCAGGCAGAAGGAGAGGAATTCCACAATGCCATCAGTCATGCAAGGGCAGTGCTGAATGAATTAATAGAATCCTTGGACATGGAATATGAGATTGCAAAAAATCTTTACCAGATTTACCGATATGTGGAGCGTCTATTGATACAGGCAGATGTCCGTTTGGACAAAGAACCGTTAAAAGAGGTTTCCGGTCATATAAGTCCGTTAAGGGATGCATACGCTACCGTAAGCAAAGAGGATACTTCCCCATCCATTATGGAAAATACGGAAGTCGTTTATGCGGGTATGACTTATGGAAAAACGGATCTTAACGAAAACAATGCGGGAGGCGCTTCCAAAAGGGGATTTTTGGCGTAGGGACATTTTTTGATATTTTGTGCATTGTAGTTTTTGGTAAATTTATTTTTTAAAAATTTTTAAGCAATAAATAAGCGGCAAAAATTGGCTCATTTTTTGAGTTTATTTCTGCCGCTTGTTATTTTATATGAGTATAGGTGTCATATATTTTTATCAATTAAAATAATTTTATCATTTTTTAAAAAATGATAAAATTAAACAAGGAAGCTTGTCATCCATTATAGAAAATACGGAGGTCGTTTATGCGGGAACGACTTATGGCAAATTCAATTGCGGAGCA
>JAIDPF010000101.1 GCA_029062895.1 Lachnospiraceae bacterium | reverse complement strand
TGCGGCATCGTCATATGTTTATAATATACATATTTGGAATACTACTCGGATCATTTCCAATTTGAGAATAATCTGGTACACTAATCATAAATATTCCATCTTTTTTAAGCATTTTGCTGACATTTTCTATTCCTTTTCCCGGTATTAGCAGATGCTCTGCCACTTCAAACAAAAAAATACAGTCATATTTCTCGTTTTCTTCTATAGGAACTTCTGAATAAATATTCGCAACATATGACGCAATTCCGTTTTCACGTAACCGCCGTACACTTTCTTCTGATGGGTCCGTTCCGGTAATATGTACATAACCGTGCTCCTTTAATTCCATCTCAAATCTTCCATTACCCGCCCCAATCTCTAACAAGACGGCTTCTCTACTCACATATTTATCTAAAAAAACTTCAACCACCTTAAACCGTTGAAAATGGTCATCTTTACTATCATCACTGTAAAAATTGCAATGCGTATAGTACCAGTCATAATCCTCCATAGATGCCTCTGTATCCGCATATACAAGTCCGCACTTCCCACACACCACTACATCATAAGATTCCGGTAGATGATAATCTTCTGAGACTTTCATAACAATTGTTTTCATAACTTTTCTATCGTTACAGGCACATACTGGACAACTTCTATGCTTTGCCTTGTCTTCTCCACTATTTCCCATCGTTTTCTATCTCCTTTCTTGCTATTCACTCTCTGTAGATTTCTATAACCCGTTCAATTCCATCTTCAAATTCTAATTCCGGTTATCATTCTGTATCTATCTGTAATTTTGATTAAAAATAAGCATGGATCGCTCAATATCAAAGATTTTCTGTCTTCAAAATAGTAAATGGAGTTTTCATAAAATCAGCTATTCTTTATGACTCCATGCATATAAGATCGTCTCTGTCAATATACCCAAATGATGCTTGACGACTATCTTATGATAGTGTAAATTTACCGTAGGAATTTAAAAGACAAAGTTTATCCGAAACATGTTTTAGAATTAAAAATTTTCCATCATTATATTGCATTTTCTGCTTTTTTACAAGCCTTATATTTGAATTTGACATTTACTATAGAAGATAAATAGGTTATACTATAAAAATACGGAAAAAGAGGGAGGAATATACGGTGAAAGTAGTGATCTTAGCGGGGGGATTTGGTCTGAGGTTCAGTGAAGAGAGCCACTTTAAACCTAAACCAATGATCGAAATCGGAGAGAAGCCGATTCTATGGCATATTATGAAGGAATATTCCCATTATGGATATCATGAGTTTATCATCTGTTGCGGTTATAAGCAGCATGTAATTAAAGAATGGTTTGCAAACTATTATCTGCATAATAGTGATGTAACCTTTGATTTTACAGCGGAAAACAAGATGCAGATTCATACCAATTCTGTAGAGCCATGGAAAGTAACGTTAGTGGATACGGGGCTAAATACTATGACTGGTGGACGTATTAAACGTATTCAGTCATATGTGCAGGATGAGACCTTTATGTTGACATACGGAGACGGGGTCTGCGATATTGATCTCAATAAGTTGTTAGAGTTTCATAAAAATCACGGAAAGATCGCCACCATTACGGCAGTTAATGTAGGGCAGCGTTTCGGAATCCTGGAGATGGATAAGGATAATAAGGTGAAGCGATTTCGGGAAAAAAGCGAACGGGACGGCAATGTGATTAATGCGGGATATATGGTGATGAATCCTGAGATTTTCCGTTATATTGAGAATGATGAGACAGTCTTTGAACAGAGCGCCATGGGACAGCTTGTAAAAGAGGGTCAGCTGATGGCATATCATCATGACGGTTTTTGGTGCTGCATGGATACCAAGAGGGACAAGCAGCGGCTGGAGGAGTTGATAGCAAGGGGAGAGGCGCCGTGGATTACCTGGTAAGCGTGAGAAGAATTTCTAACCGCTCACAGCAAAGGCTGTTTCGCGGAGAAATTCTAAGTCTCACGCAGAAGAATGCAAATCGAACTCGTTCGCTTTGCATTCTTCGCACAAATTTAGGATTTTGCAGGGCAGATAAATGCTAACCGCTCACAGCAAAAGCTGTTTCACGGAGGAATTCTAAGTCTCACGCAGTAAAATTGCTCTGACATGGAGGATTATTATGAATTATAAGGGTAAAAAAGTTTTGCTTACCGGTCACACGGGATTTAAGGGTTCCTGGATGACAAAGATCTTATTGGATATGGGAGCAGAAGTATGCGGATATTCCATGGAATCTCCAACAGAGCCGGGACTCTTTCAACTGCTGGAGTTATATAAGGATGTGGATGCCGTTCCCAGAGATGTCAGGGATCTGGACATGATGATGTCAGTATTTGCGGAGTTCCAGCCTGAGATTGTGATTCACATGGCAGCCCAGCCGATCGTCAGGGAGTCTTACCGCAATCCTGTTTATACCTATGAAACGAATGTGATGGGGACAGTCAATGTTCTGGAGTGTATCAGAAAGACAGAATCCGTAAAGTCTTTTGTTAATGTTACTACTGACAAAGTGTATCGGAATAAAGAATGGGCATGGGGCTATCGGGAAAATGAAGAGTTAAATGGTCATGATCCCTATTCCAACAGTAAGTCCTGTTCCGAGCTGGTGACGAGCAGCTATGTTAATTCCTTTTTTGGAAAGCCGGAATATCGGCAGACTGATGATATGTCGGCATCTGTGCATGACGGGGAGCTGCAGTATGGAATTAAGGATGGAAAACGCATGGTCTGCGTTTCTACTTGCCGTGCCGGCAATGTGATCGGTGGTGGTGATTTTGCAACGGATCGGATTCTTCCGGATTGTGTTAGAGCAGCGGAAAAAAAGGAGCCGATCATTATCAGAAATCCTTATTCTATCAGACCCTATCAACATGTTCTGGAGCCGGTCATTACCTATCTTGAACTCGCGGACAGACAACTGGGGGAGCCAGAGCTTGCGGGCTGCTATAATATCGGACCGGAGGAAAGCGATTGTATTACAACAGGAGAACTTGCGGATTTATTCTGCAAACATTGGACGGCGCTTTCTGGAGAGCAGATTTCATGGATCAACCGGCATGACGGTGGACCCCATGAAGCATCCTTTTTAAAGCTGGACTGCTCTATGATTAAATCCGTTCTTGGTTGGAAGCCGACGTGGGATATCGGGATGGCAGTGGAGAAATCTGTTGAGTGGTATTATGAATATAAATACGGCAGAGATATTCGTGCTGTCACTGAGAGACAGATCAAGGAATTTTTGGGGAAACGATAGGCTTGATCAAAGGTTGTTCATAGTGCTAGATCTACTCAATAGGCATATAACACTGTCTCGGTATAGTTATAATAATGATGTGCAATATCCAGCCGGTAATCACAATTCAGTTTCTTCAGCAGCAGTGGAATTTTATATAAATCTGCACTTTGATGATAGACGCAGACTGCCAATAATGGTCTGTGTTTTCTGATAATTTCAGCAGTACCCAGTAGCATATCTAATTCGTAACCTTCAATATCAGCTTTCAAAAATCCAACGGGAACGTCTTCTAAAAAAGTGTCTAATCCATATATTTTAGTCTTATTTCCCGTAGCGGTATCTGTTATTTTAGCACCCAACCCTCCAATGTCGTTATTGATGAAGCAGGTACTATTTTCTTTTCCTACCGCCCCCTCGATAATATGAATTCTACTATCTGCAATATTCCATTCGTTTCTTAGCCGTTCTATTCTTTTAGATAAAGCAATTACATTCCCAGGATCTGGTTCAAACGCATAAATTTCGTTAAATACTCCCTCCTTAATTCCCAAATACTGCTCCACCGTATCGCCTACATATGCTCCGCAGTCGACAAAAATTTCCTTTGCATTTCTAAACTTAAATTCTTTCTTAAAAAAATATTGGTTTTCTGAAACATAATTTTCCTGAATGTCTTCTCCCGTTATTCTGGATATAATTAGATGTGCAAATAATTCTTTTGACTCTTCGCACTCTAGCATGTTGTATACGGACATTAGTTCCTCTTTGTGTCTTCCCCATATAATCTCATCAATCATATGATAATCAGAAAATTTCATCTCTTTAAGTTTTGTTATAATTTCGCGGCATGTTTTAGCATTTGCAGAGGAAACCAGAACCAGAGGATTTGCACATCGCGCCTTAATTTCATCAGGTGAAATAATTTCAATATCCCATTTCCTGTTCCCCCACTTTTTACTGTCGCCGTCTGCAAAGAAACATGGAAACAATTTTTCTTCCATGATAGTTTCCTTGTTTAGGTCTGTTGTGTTACCTGCCCCCCAAATCACAATATCATGTCCTGCTAATGATATGTCTGCTGCTTTATCTAATACATTATCTAGGAGATTTGACGCCGTCTCCTGTATTATTTTGTCGCTCATATTTCTCGTTCCCTTCTGTTCTATTTTATTATCATACAATTCATTTTAAGTGATTACTTTCATATTCTTCCCTATCTAAAAATGGCGCCATATCATCTACTGCTGCAGATACAATCTTTCCAGATGGCAAAACTTTTGAACTTGATTTAGGCGCGAAATCCTGATGCCAATCAACAAATACCTCACAAAAAACCGGTCCCTTCAAAGACAATATCTCATTAATTTTTTCGTGAATCTCTACGTAACTGTCAATTTTATAATATGGAATATCAAATGCTGGAATTACTTTTGAAAAGTCTGGCATGCTAAGACCATATCCACCGCCTATTCCAACATAAGGCTGCCCTTTAAATAGATTTGTTTGTGTTTGTCTGATTGAATGATACCCATTATTATTTAGGAGAAATACCTTTAAATTTAATTTATTGAATACCACCGTCTGTAGTTCTTGTATATTCATCATGAAACTTCCATCGCCATCAATACAAATGATTCTTTTATCCGGTTTTGATACAGATGCACCTATTGCTGCCGGAAATCCGTATCCCATAGCTGCACAACCTGAATTTGTATACAATCTCTGTTTCTTTTTTAATACGGCTGCCTGAAAAGTAATAACACAAGCCGATCCATTACCGCATACAACAGAATCATCTTCCTTTAATTCCTTAAAAAATTCCGTCGTAAACACATAGGGATTTAAACCGTTTTTATCATTATAATACTCCGGTAGTGTTGCAGGATACTTTTTATCCAGATTTCTACACCAATCAATCCATTTTTGGTGATTTTCTTTTTTGATATAATCAGACCGGTTAATATCATAAAGAACGTCACGCAAATCTGCATGTATAGGATAATCAACATGAACTGTAGGTTTATGAAGCTCAGCGTCATCTATATCTACCACTATCTTGTAAGCATTTTTTCCAAAATCGCCAAAGTTATAGCCTATCATACGGATGTTCATCCTACATCCCAATACCACCAGTAAGTCTGCATTTTGGATAATAAAATTACCCGCACGTGTTCCAACAGTACCCGGTCTGCCACAATACAGTGGATGATCATCCCATATGATATCATGCGCATCCCATGCAGTAACAACAGGAACTCCAAGTTTTTCAACAGCTTTAATAAATTCGTCCTGTTGATCTGCATATCTGATTGCAGTTCCCGCTAATATTACTGGTCTCTTGGCCGTTGCTACCCTGTCTAGCAAATATTTAGTATCTTTTTCGTTATAGGTAGGATTCACCTGATTAAACGATGCCCAGTTTTCATCTATATACGTTTGTTTGTTAAAAGGTTCGAGTTCGTCTGTTTCGATGATTGCAGACGCTACATCTCCGGGAATGTCGAGCCATACGGGACCTGGTCTTCCGTTAAGCATCAAAAACCATGCTTTCTCCATTTCCTTTCGGATACTCCTTGGATCTGTTATCATTTTTGCATATTTTGTCATTGTTCTTACAGCATCTGTTATTTGTACTTCCTGATCACCTAACTGTCTAAGTGGAAGATTGGTTGACCAGACGGTTGTTTCACGTTTTGCCTGTCCTGTTACTACAAACATAGGTATGGAATCAACATATGCGCCAAATACTCCTGTGATAGCATTGGTTCCTCCGGGACCTCCTGTTACACAAACTGGTGCTATTTTTCCGGTTTCACGTGTATAACCTTCAGCCGCAAATGCACAAGCCTGTTCATGGTGATTGTATGTGATTTTTAAACCATCTTGATGACCAAATGCATCATTAAGGTGCATAGCCGCCCCTCCGGTTATCATAAACATATCTGTAACGCCGTTGTTAACAAAAAATTCTGAAATATATTTTGCAACTTTTATTTTCATCAAATCTCTCCTAAATTAAAATACTGCTGGATTTTCATCAAACAAAACATCAGTTTTTAACTCAAAATGCCCCACTATAACAATCATCCTCTTCCGTATAATGAGAATATGTTAAAAAGTTAATATGGATATCTTTATATTCACTGTTGAGTACATCTCTGATATAGGTATTCAATTTATACGCTTCTTCCTTTATAAAAGAATATTCCATCATGGGGTTGAAGTAATTGTCATCCTTAGACGAATAACCGTCAAAGCCTGCGCATGACACTTTTTTTATTCCAAACTGTTTTAGTAATTTAAGCAGCATTAAAAAAGAATTATCTGTTATAGTGCTCTTTTTGTCCAAGAGAGGAGCTCTGTCAACTACGTACTCAAATTTTTTAGTACGGCTTTCAACATTGGATGTGGCAATGATCTTTATTTCCTTATTTCTTATATCATACAAATGCTCTGTTAACTCCAAATAACGATTTCGTTTCGTTACAAAAATATAATCTATATCAAAATCAGCAGGTAGATAGTTTATGGAAATGATAACAGGCTTTTCTTTATTTACGAAATCCTCTATGATTCCTTTCTGAAATTTTACATTTTTTCCGGGGCCCATCAAAAGTAAAGTCTTATTTGATAATTCTTGGATAAGTTCCTCCAGAGCTCTTTGGTTTTTAATATTCTGATCTATATAGTTTTCATATGTTTTTTCAGCAATGTTCTTGTCATATAAAAGCTTTTTCTCTTCCGGCTCAATTTGTCCAAGAATATCATTTATCTTAGAGGGCGACAAATTTTCCTTTCCGTATAAGTAATTAACATAATTGGGATGACATCTGTTGGCTGCCGACAGATAGTAAAACATCTGGTATCCCCACGGATTTTTGGCATAAAAATCCATCACACTTTCAGTTATTGCTTCAAGCATTGGTGATATGTTATATTTTGTATTAAATTTTTCATTTGTGTATCCTGCAATCAGTTCAAGGGGTGCATTTCCTGCGCTTTTTCCCATTCCATAAAGAGTACCGTCAACTACTATGTCATGCGATGATTCTTTTTCCATAAATGTGATGGTATTTGCGTATGCAAGCTGGAAATTATTATGTGCATGAAAACCAATTTGAATTTCCGGTAACACATTTTTATCCAATATCTCATAATAGTGCAGCAAATCATTGGGGGTCAGAAGTCCATATGTATCAACCATAGATACTGCATATGGTTTTACATCATTTACAAGCTTTGTAAGGGCAATAAGTTCTTCATCACTATAGCTTGTTATTGAAACCAGCTGTGCAAAGACCTTATAACCCAGTTTTTTAACTTCCGCACAATATTCCAATGCCTCTTTCATAATGTGCTTTTTAAATATAACCCTTATTCCATCAATGAAATTTTCAGAACAAGGCTGCAAATTACCGATCTTACAAGTCCCATAGTCAATCATTCCCACTACCATGCCGGGTTTTTTAGCAGTTTGTTCCCATATTCTTCCCGATGATGCTGTATTAGGCATAATACTGCGATTTATATCAAATGGTCTTCTGTCATCCAGAAAGCCGATTTCTATGATATCTACTCCTGCGTCCACCAGACGCTCAAATATACTGATTAGATTATTATGTCCAAATTCCCAGTCATTTACATATCCGCCATCTCGCAGAGTGCAGTCCAATAATTTGATTTTTTTCATTGCTACTTTCCTCCTACTCAAATACCCACTGCCTCTTTAATTGTTTTTGCCATATAGTCAATCATTTCATCTGACATTCCCGGATACACTCCTACCCAGAACGTGTCTTTCATTATTTTGTTTGTAGTCTTAAGATCGCCCACAATACGATATCCTGTTCCGGACATTCGCATCTGGTCAAAACAAGGATGTTTTGTTAAATTTCCCGCAAATAACATACGTGTCTGTATACCGTGTTGTTCAATGTAAGGAACTACTTTATTGCGATCGATGCCTTCCCTACAGGTAATTAGGAATCCAAACCAACAGGGATTAGAATTTTCGCAAGCCTCAGGTAAGATCAGTTTGTCCTCGCATCCTGCAAGTCCGGACTTTAAACGTGCAAAATTGTGGCGCCTTCTTTCTGCAAAGTCAGGAAATTTTTTGATCTGCGCACAGCCAATCGCCGCCTGCATATCTGTTGCTTTTAAGTTATATCCAAAGTGTGAATACACATATTTATGATCGTATCCTAATGGCAGTTCGCCATACTGTTTATCAAATCTGTGCCCGCAGAGGTTGTCCTTTCCAGAAGGGCATACACAGTCGCGTCCCCAATCTCTGAAAGAACGGACTATCTTATGCAGTAAGGGATTGTTGGTATAGACTGCTCCGCCCTCACCCATTGTCATATGGTGCGGCGGATAGAATGAAGATGTACCAATATCGCCTATTGTCCCGGTGAACCGTTCCTCATCATTTAGCGTATATGTGGTTCCAAGTGCGTCGCAGTTGTCTTCGATCAGCCATAGATTATGCTTATCGCAGAACTCTTTTACAGCTTTTAAGTCAAACGGATTACCTAATGTATGCGCTGCCATCACTACTTTTGTCTTATCAGACAGTGCCGCTTCAAGCAGTGAGACATCCATGTTGTACTGTGGTATAGTGACATCTATAAATACAGGAACTACACCATACTGGATTGCCGGTGTGACCGTAGTGGGAAAGCCTGCCGCTACAGTAATCATTTCATCTCCCGGTTTTATCTGACGTTCGCCCAATAGTGGTGAAGTTAACGCCATAAACGCATTCAAATTTGCTGATGAGCCGGAATTGACCAGTGAACAGAATTTCACGCCTAGGTATTTGGCAAATTCCCTCTCAAATTCCTCGGTGTATCTGCCTGATGTAAGCCAAAATTCAAGCGCTGAATCTACAAGATTACACATTTCCTCGTGGTCGTATACACGGGAAGCGTATGTAATACGATCTCCCGGTTCAAAAATTTTCTTTTGATTGTGGTATGTGTTATAGTATTCTGCTACTATTGATAAAATCTCTTTCTTTGCCTGTTCCTCAGTTTTGTATTCAAACATAATTTTTCTCCATATTCACTTTTTTATATATCCTTTTCATTTTATCATCAGCCATAGTATTTAGTCTAGTGCTAATTAGCGCAAACATCTCAGGTCAATAAATAAGCGCTTGGAATATCAGATAAGATGAATGCGGCATTTTTCATCCACAGATGACTGACGTGATCCACCACAGGATCATCAGGTGTACCGGATAGAAAAGATAGGGCATCCATTTTGGGAGATGTCCTTTTTTGCCGTTATAATGTGCGATAAAGGGAATACAGAACAATGCATACAGTTCCAGATCGCTGGAGAAAAAGAACAGCACGAGGCATACGAACCACATCTGGAGATCAGAGGAACGCAGCCAGTATGCGGTAAGAATAGCGAGCACGCCCGCCCAGTTATAATCTGTTTTTAGGACCTTCGCCAGCAACATGGCGGCTGCGGCGATGAGGATATTTACCAAATAATTAAGAAACGGTATGTTTTTAAAGAATATATTTTTATATTGCATCAAAGCGATGGCAGCCAGACCGATCAATAATGTAAAAAATACATTTTGGGACTGCCAGTCAAAGATCTGATGTCGGAAAGCAAGGTCAAAAGGAATCTCTGAGATCATACAAAAAAGAGCCAGACGCAACAGATATTTCCGTATATTTCTGGTATGATACAATCCTTCCACCAGTAAGAAGATAAAGATCGGGAAGCTGATTCTGCCGATACTTCGAATAATATTATAAAGCTCATAGTATTTCTGACGGTTATTGTCGATGTTCATGTAGAAAAAAAGAAAAGCAGCGCCGAAATGGTCGATGAGCATTGTGATCATGGCAAGAAGCTTCAGATCGCCGCTGTTTAATTGCCAGGATTTGCTAATTTGCTGTTTTGGGGTGGTTTTCTTATTATTCATCTAAAGAACTTCTTTCTTAAATTACCCCTAAAAAGGGAGGATGCCAAGTAAATCAGAGATTTACTTGGCATTATATTATGAAAAAGTTTTTCCTTCAATATGGCGTTTGTTTTCTTGTTCTGAATACATCATACTTGTAAATAATGGATAAAAAATGATACATTATTTAATTAATTCAAAACAAAATATGAACAAAATATGAACAAGAGATCATTGCCGGATGCACGTTCGTTTGTCAACAACGCTCTGGTTCCGGATAATCCACGCCGAAGGTCTCTACAGTGACGGTCTTCATCACTTTTTCCTCCAACGGTCTGTCATTGTAATCGGTCTTACATTCAGCAATCTTATTGACGACCTCCAAGCCTTCCGTGATCTTTCCAAATGCGGCATATTCTCCATCTAAATGAGGGCTTGTCTTGTGCATGATAAAAAACTGGCTTCCCGCTGAATTCGGATTCATGGCGCGTGCCATGGAAAGAACACCGGGGGTATGCTTTAAATCATTTTGAAATCCATTGTGGGAAAATTCTCCTTTGATGCTGTATCCCGGACCGCCCATGCCGCTGCCCTCCGGATCTCCGCCCTGCAGCATAAAACCTTTGATGACGCGGTGAAAGATCAGTCCGTCATAAAAACCTTTTTTGATCAAACTGATAAAGTTATTAACTGTATTCGGCGCAATCTCCGGATAAAGCTCCGCTTTCATGACGTCGCCGTCCGCCATGGTAATCGTTACGATTGGATTCTGTGACATAGTGAATCATATACCTCCTGATTGTTTTAATATTATGATTTTTAAGTATCGGATGATATGAAATGAATATGCATCTCATATCATCCGATGCTTTTTTCATTGTAAGATAATCTTACTGTTTCGTAAAGTAATATTATATGAATTTAAGTAATTCATTAAACGTCAGGTTGCTGTCTGTGTTCCATAATATAGTCAAGCATCCTGTGGGCCACATCCTCTTTTGGCATCAGAGGAAGCTCCATAGTATCCTCTTTGGAAAGGAGGGTTACAATGTTCGTTTCGGTGCCAAAGCCTGCACCGGGCTGTTTTAAATTATTGGCAACGATTAAGTCCAAATTCTTTTTTTGTAATTTCAGACGTGAATTTTCTATCATATGTTCCGTTTCCATGGAAAAACCGCATAAAAACTGACCTTTCTTTTTATGTGTTCCTAAAAATCCAAGAATATCTTCCGTGCGTTCCATTTCCAGAAATAACCCGTCGTCCGATTTTTTCATCTTTTCCTCTGCTATGTGTTTGGGACGGTAATCTGCTACAGCGGCGGCTTTGATGATGATGTCCTGACGGTCGGCACGGGTCTTTACGGCCTCTGCCATTTCTTCGGCGGAGGTGATTTTTATCACCTCCGTGCCGATAGGTGGTGTAATGTCAGTCGGTCCGGTAACGAGCGTTACCTTGGCGCCGCGAAGCATAGCGGCTCTTGCGATGGCATAGCCCATTTTCCCGGTGGAATGATTGCTGATAAAGCGTACTGGATCTAATTTTTCCCTAGTGGGACCGGCCGTTACAAGAACGCTGATCCCTGTCATGTCTTTTGGACAAAGGGATTTGATAATATATTCCAGCAGAATCTCCGGTTCCGGCATTTTTCCTTCCCCTGTATCACCACAGGCAAGATATCCGGAGGCGGGGGTGATGATTTCAAAACCATAGTTTTGCAAGATGTTTATGTTATCCTGCACTATGGAATTACGGTACATCCGCGTATTCATGGCAGGAGCAATGATTTTGGGGCATTCGCAGGCGAGCAGGGTAGTGGTCAGCATATCATCTGCCAGACCGTGGGCAGCCTTTGCGATTACATTGGCGGAAGCGGGAGCAATCATGATGACATCAGCCTGCTTAGCAAGGGCTACATGTTCTACCTGAAATTGAAAATTCCGGTCAAAGGTGTCAGTCAGACATTTATTGCCTGTCAGTGTTTCAAATGTGATAGGATTAATAAAGTTCGTGGCATTCTGTGTCATAATGACGGTAACTTCCGCCTTTTGTTTTTTCAGCATGCTTGTAAGGGAAGCAATTTTATAAGCGGCAATACTGCCCGTTACACCAAGAATAATATGTTTGTTTGAAAGCATCTCTTTCTCCATTTCATAATATTTTAATAGGTAATTGCAATACTCGTAATCTCCGGTTCTATTATTCTTTTATAGGTTTTATTTTTATCAGCGCCAGTCCGACGCCTGCCACAATAATAGCAGCCACCATTGCTTCCACAATGCCGTTAAAGGTAATGATACCCATAATTACATCAAATACAGCTTCTCCTGCAATTCCAAGAGTCTGTGCATAGGTATCTTTATATAAGACAAAGATGCCGCTCATGACCAGCAGGGTGTTCGTAAAGGCGCCTGACAAACCGGCATAGGCCAGAGCTGTATTTGCAGTGCTTTTTTTGCGTTCTAGCATAGTAAGCGTAACAAACAATAGGATTCCCACAACGACTCCGGCTAAAATACAGATCAGAGAAAAAGCTGCCTTATCCGCTAGTTTATCAGCTAGAAGACGGTTCAAAAATGCATTCAGGGATACAGCCAACAGAACGGATATGACAACATTCACGATAATGCGCCATAGTTTCTGCTCGCTTTTCAGCAGCTTGCGGATCAGAAGATATACAAAATAGGGGACAATGCCGACTAAAATTCTCGGTATAAAGCAGATATATAAGCTTTTGAAAATACCAGAAACGCCGACTACATTAGCAGCCAGAATCGGCGAAAAAACAAATGCCGATGGAGTGGCAGCCCGGAAGGTGTTGTTGATGAAACTTGTAAATCCAAATACAAATCCTAAAAATGCACCTTTCTTCGGTCCAAGAAATAGCGCTCCAAGGATGACCGGGATATGGATGATGGTTGCGTTGATGACAACCAGCGGAATATATCCCAGAGGGGTGAATGCCATAACAATAATTATGGCGGTGAACAGTGCAGTAAGCACAAGTTCATAAGACTTTTCATTTTTCATGGTACGTTTCCTCCTGTTATCATTCTCTATACGAGATACAATACGGTGTAATCATATCATATGGATATCTTTCTGACAATAAAAATGTTAATGACATATTAATGTCGTTATTTTCGCACACTAGATAGCGAATCGCATGTAATTCCTTTTAAATTAATATGAAATGTGGTACAATCTAAATCATATGAAAAGTGTTTCTAATTGCTCTGACATATTTGTGCCTGCGGCAGTATGAATCCGCAGGCGATAGAAAGGCATGGTTATTTATATGGAATGCAAAATACTTGATACGATAAGGAAAGATGAAGTCGTTGCCATTATTCCGGCAAGAGCAGGTTCTAAGGGGGTAAAGAATAAGAACATACGATGCCTTCAGGGTTATCCTATGCTGGCATTTTCTATTGCGGCATGTAAAATGTGCCGGGGGATCGACAGGATCATCGTGTCTACGGACTCGGAAGAATACGCTAAGATCGCAGGTTATTATGGCGCGGAAACGCCGTTTTTAAGACCAGCGGAACTGGCGGGTGACCAGTCGACAGATATAGAATTTATGGAACATGCGATCAACTGGCTGTATGAACACGAACAGAGCGTGCCGGAATACTTTGTGCATATCCGTCCGACGTATCCGCTCCGGGAAATTGGAGTAATCGAGAAGGCGATTGAGTTATTCCGGGCAGACGCATCGGCGACGTCCCTGCGTTCCGCGCATTTAGCTTCCAATACCCCGTATAAATGGTTCAATCTGAGGGAAGATGGGTATTATAAAAGTATTCTTGATGATCTGACACTGGATGAAGCGAATAACCCGCGTCAGGCTTTCCCGGACGTATATATTCCGGATGGTTACGTGGATATGCTTAGAACGTCTTTTATCGTAGAGCAGGATCTGATGCATGGGAATCGTATGATCGGTTATGTAGTGCCGGGTGGGGTGGATGTTGACGCCATGAAAGATATAGAATATTTGGAATATTATTTGACAAAGAATACATCGCCGATTCTGGATTACCTGAAAGAGCATTATCAAAAATTAGAGGATTGGGAAAGAACATGAAAAAATGGCATATTCTTATGATTGGTCTTGGCAGTATAGGACAACGTCATGTCAGAAATTTAAAAAGGCTTCTGGGCGACCAGTGCGAGATCAGCGCGTACCGCGTCAGAAGACTGCAGCAGACTTTCTCGGATACGATGCAGATCCGGGAAGGAGTGGATCTGGAGACGGAGTATCATATTAAAGTTTATACAGATTTGAAGGAGGCTTTGAACCCGGAACAGGGGCAAGGTAAACCGGATCTGGTTTTTATCACCAATATTACCAGTAAGCATATGGAATGTGCTCTGGCGGCTGCGGAGGCGGGATGTCATATTTTCTTGGAAAAGCCCGTGTCCGATAGTATGGACGGGGTGGAGCGGCTGGAGCGGCTGAAGGAAGAAAAAAAGATCCATATCTTTATGGGATATCAGAACCGTTATCATGTATGCATCAAAAAGCTGGAGGAATATTTAAAGGAAGATGTTCTGGGACAGTTGGTCAGTGTTGATGCTGCATTTTGCGAACGCTTGACAACGATGCATACGTATGAAGATTACAGCACTACGTATATGGCAAGAAAAGAGATGGGAGGCGGTCCTGTCCTCAATCTTCAGATTCATGATCTGGATTACCTGCAGTGGTTGTTTGGCTTGCCGGACTCTGTCTATGCAGCTGCCGGAAAACATAGTAGCCTGAAAATAGATGTAGAAGATCATGCGGTGGTAAGCTATGTGACAGCTTATCGGGGAAACCCGCTGACAGTTACTTCAAAAAGCGACTTTCTTCAGTATCCGCCGGTGCATATCTGTACAGTTGTGGGCGAAAAGGGCAGGATTGAACTTGATTTTAACCGCGCTGCGATCACGCTGATCTTAGAGGATGGAAAGCCGGAGGTTAGTGAATATCCTGATTTTGCGAGAAACGACATGTTTCTGCAGGAATTGCAGGACTGTCTGCATTGTATACAGGAGGATACGCCGGAGAAGATTCCTCTGTCGGAGGGCGTCAAAGGACTAAAAATAGCTTTGGCGGCGAAAGAATCTGCGGAAAGAAACCAAGTGGTTAGATTGAAAAACCTTTGATTTTTCATAACCGAATTTATTCGTTAAAACCGTATAAATTCGGTTTGCAATTATTGTGCCTGCGGCAGCATACAACAAAAGCTTACGTTTTTGGTTGTCGAGAATTCGCAGGTTACGGAAGGGTATGGTTATTTGTATGAAAAAGAACTATATGAATCAGTTTTCATTAAAGGGAAGGGTATGTATCATCACCGGAGGCGGCGGTCTGATCGGAATGAAGCATGCGGAAGCGGTGATGGAAGGAGAGGGGATTCCCGTACTTCTTGATATTGCAGAAGAAGGTATGCAGAGGGTAAAGAAATGCCTGATGGAGGAATACGGTGAAAAGCAGGATGGGAAAGATTCTTCCACGGCTGAACCAGTCATAGAGACCTTCGTCACAGATATTACAAAACGTGGAGATTTGGAGGAAGTCAGAGATATTCTTCTGCAAAAATACGGACATATCGACGCACTGATCAATAATGCGGCGAATAATCCGAAAGTCGAAGGGGGATCGAAGAATCTTGCCGCCACAAAATTTCCGGATTTTCCGGTAGAACTCTGGAATGCGGATCTGGCGGTTGGACTGACCGGTGCCATGCTCTGCGCGCAGGTATTCGGCGGGGTGATGGAGCAGCAGGAAAAGGGCGTCATCATCAATATTTCCTCTGATTATGGACTGATCTCTCCTGATCAGCGGGTATATCGGAAAGAAGGGATTCCAGAGGAGGAACAGATCATTAAGCCGGTATCTTATTCCGTGGTAAAGCACGGAATCATCGGATTGACGAAGTATCTTGCAACGTATTGGGCAAAAAAGGGCATACGAGTGAATACACTTTGTCCGGCAAGCCTTGCCAATGGACAAGATGAGGAATTTGTTAAAAAACTGTCAAATCTGATTCCTATGGGAAGGATGTCAGATCCGGATGAGTATGTGGGGACAGTATTATATATGCTTTCGGAGGCAAGCTCCTATATGACCGGAGCGACGGTAGTTTTGGATGGCGGACGGACAAGCTGGTAAAACAGGAGTTTGAGTATAAAAAAGGACTAAGGTATTCTAATGAAACTGGTGATCGATTGTTTTAAGTTAGTCAAGGGAACAGGGAAAAGTATAGGAATCTATAATCTTACAAAGAATCTTGTTGAAAATCTGGCAAAAAACCATATTAAAGAAGATAAGATTATTGTGCTGGGAACAAAATACAACCGGGAAGATTTTAATCTTCCGGGTGTAAAATTTATCAGTGTGAAATACGATCCGCACAATAAGCTGATCTGTATTTTATGGGAGTTGTTTCTTGTGTCGGTGGCTTTGAAAAGATTACGGGCGAACAGGGTTTTGTTTCCAAGGGGATTTGCTCCGCTGCGGCACACAGTAGAAGAATATGTGATTGTACATGACATGATTCCTTTTTATTATCATAAAAATTTCCCCGGTGTTTTAAATCCTGTAGAGAATTTTTATATCATGTGGCGCTTAAAGGCATCCGTGAAAATATGTGACGGTGTGTTGACGGATTCTGACGCTTCCAAACAGGAGATTATTCGTTGGACAAAGGGTAATGCGGATAAGATACATGTTGTTTATCCGGGACAAAACAGAATACGATATGAATCTGACGGAACGGATTCCGGGCAGATAAATTATATCTGTGCGGTCACCTCGCGTCTGCCGCATAAAAATGCAAAAGGTATTATAGAAAGTTATGTAAAATATTTTGAAAGATCAAAAGATCCGTTATCGTTGGTTGTGATAGGTCTGGAAAATGCGGATGAATATATGATGCCGGAGGAGGTTATAGAAAGAATTACATGTTATAAGTATCTTAAGGAAGACACCGACATGTATGATCTGATCCGGCATAGCAGAATCTTTTTATTTCTTTCTTATATTGAAGGATTTGGCTTTCCGCCATTGGAAGCGATGCAGCTGGGGGTTCCGGTAATCTGTTCCAATGTGAGTTCTGTGCCGGAAGTTGTGGGTGAAGCTGCAGTTCTGGTGGATCCTTATGATACGGAACAGGTTGCGGAAGAGCTGGTGCGGCTGGAAACGGACGAGGAACTTCGCAGGCAGTATATTGCCAGAGGATATCGTAATACAGAGCGGTTTTTATGGGAACATCGGATCGTGGAATATAGAAATATTCTATTACATTAATATGCTTTTATTGGAAAAGTAGTACTATACAACGAACATTAAAAAATACAAGTCTTTTAGGTATATGAGAATGGAAATAGAATTATGGATCGATATCAATTGCCAGCTTGAGGAAGAGGAACAGAAATATATCGAAAGCATACGGGAAATCTTACCGATGATTTTTATATCGGATAAGTCAGGATCAATGGAGTTTAATGGTGATACGAATGTAAAAAAAGAACCATATGCTGTAAATCAAAAATATACAGTGTATTTGAGCGATGATCCACAAAAGATCCGGCAGGCGAAAAAGCAGGGATATCCTGTAATTGCGTATCTTCGTGACGATATGTCTCTTGATGTGTCTCCATATGCTGTGAAAAGCCTTTTGGCGCTTGATGAGGAGTATCTTGCCAGAGTATATTGTCATAGTAAGGGCATTCCGCAGGTGATTATAACCACAGACAGGCTGATTATCAGGGAGATGGCAATGTCTGATCTGGACGCGCTGCTGGAAATTTATGAAACAAACGAAAAAACGGCATTTTTTCAAGCCTTTTATGACAATAGAGAAGAGGCGGCAGCATATCTTGCTGATTATATAAGAAATGTATATGATTTCTATGGATTTGGAATTTGGGGAATCTGTCTTAAAGAAGATTCCGCTATGGCTGATGATATATCGGATGCGCAGATGATCGACCTATCCATATGGTGTCCTTTGATCGGAATCATTGGGTTGACACCGAGAGATGAGGCGTTGGAGCTGGGTTATGCACTGGCAAAGGCATATCAGGGAAGAAAATATATAGTGGAAGCGCGGGAAGCTGTGATAGAATATGCAAAGGAAGTTCTGGGATATCAGGAAATTATAGAGATAACACAGAAAAGTAAATAATCAAGCAATAATATAAGCTATGTTGTTAGGAAAGCTGATAAAATATAAAGATTAGAAATGGTAAGTAATACATGTGGAGAATTAAGTAAATGAGAGAGGCAATGAAAAAAGAAAAATTTAAATTAGCAATGGCAGTTGTTGCTTTTGGCTGTTTACTTACTATGGGATTATTTTTCTGGTATAAAACATTTGCTTATTATACTCATGATATCCATACATACGAATTGGAAGAGTTGTCAGAAGACGGACAGATAACATTTGCTTTGGTCAGGCTGAAAAACCATTATGAAACCGTGATTCAAAACAATTCGACCTCTGATATTATAGCAGCCGTCTATGAAGGTGAGATTAATCCTGTTTTGTTGCAGGATAATATACGAATTTCTCAGGGAGAGGAATACTGGTTTGACAGTGGCGAATATGCGTATAAGGTTCTGATATCAGGCGAAGATATTACAGAAGATAATGTTAATGTCGAGGCCAGTACATTGCGTTACCTGAAAGACTACAGAAAATCAGTTGTCATTACTATGCTGGCAGGTATTGTATGGACCGTCATATGGGCAGCGCTGATCATAGCAGCACCGGAGAAAGTAAGAAATTATGGTGTAAAAATCAATATGACTATGGTGATTCTGCTGGCTTTAGGAAGCATTATTTCCTGTTTGGTATTTTTAAAAGGTTATTTGGAAAACGATCTATGTTTTCTGGCATTGCTCTGTACCGCGTTTGTGGCAGCGTTAAGACAAGGAAAAAGGGAGTTATCTGCCGTTTTGCCGAAAGAAGCGTTTCTGACAGCGGGAATCATATCTATGTCTGTTTCGTGTCTGATCTTTAATATGATGTTAAATTCTACAGAATCTTCGTGGCTTTATATTTTTAATGCAAAAAACAAAATGAGTCTGCCTGATTATGCGTTCACGGTTTTATTATTTTTAGTATTGTTTATGATACTCAGCGTCGTTTTTTTAAAGAATGGTAGATTTGTTGTTTTCTTAAGAAATCATATTGGCACAGAATTTGCGGTTTGCGGGATGGCAGTAACCGTTTCCTTTCTGGTGCAGCAGGAAATCTTGGGAATGGCAGGTAATATAGCATATTTTGCATCTGTTCTTTTGATGTTAGTGGTATTTTATATAATTTATGAGTGGGAGGATCTACAGAATATCGGTGGAAAGACGTTTTGCAGGATATCAGATAAGCTGGAAAAAAAACAAGTAAAGATACTTGTAAATGTACTTGTTTATTTAAGTTATGCCGTAACGATAGTAGCAGCGACAATAAGTACCACGGTTATTAATTATTTTCATATGGATGGACTGACACAGAGTTATGTGCATCATGTGAGTACTTATTTTCGTCCAATGTATTACGTTATAAATAATATTTCCGCAGAGAGTGGTGTAGAACTTTATGGGCATTATGCGTTTCTGTATAAAATCCCCATGGAAATTTTTGGCGCAAACCTTATGACAGTAGGAATTATGACAGGTATTATCGGAGGTTTGACCGCTTTTTTTGCCATTGGTACAATTCATATGTTGACCAAATCAGGGTTTTTACGGTTTGTCGGTGCTGTTGCAGTTATGGATATATTATGTAATGATTTATATTTAGCAATTATTCCGCATAGGCTGTTGTTTCCGATGATGATACTATTTTATATTGTATGGTATAGAAAAAGATCGTTGCGCTGGTTTTCTGTTTTAACGGGATTTTTCATTGGTATCATAGCAGTTTTTTGGAATACGGAAACAGGCGTGGTAGTATTGATTACATGGGCCGCATTCTGGATTTTTAAAACAGCTATGGAGAAGGGATGGAAATTAGGTCATGTACTACGGTTTATTGCGGGAGTGGTAGGAATCATTCTGCTGGCATTGGTTTTGGTATCAGGAATTTTTGTATTGTATAATGTATTGATATCCGGGATAACTTTATCTGATGTCATGGAAAGATCGTTTGGGGTTTTATTAAATTGGCGCTATTATATGTTTTCGGCGCATTTAAACTTTATCCGTTGGACGAATGCTCCTTGGATCTATATTATGATATTTTTATTGGGTATGGTTGCTTATGGAATATCCGGGACGGGGTTATTAGGCGGTAATATCAAAAAAAAATCAGAGATGCCCGTAATCATTTCAGTATCTGTAATGGGATTGGGACAGTTGATATATTTTATCTCAAGGCCGGAGGATTACAGTATTATGATTTTGCCGGTGATATTCTGCATGATTTATATATTGGATACAATTTCCCAAGAAGTAGGAAATAAGAAGGCAGTAGCCGGGATTTCCGGCAATGTGCAAAGAGATATGAAAAAGGAGAAGGTATCCGTCTTATACAAAAGAATGTTAAGTATCATCATATTGTTTGGGTTATGCTGTATACTTGTTCATTCAAAGGATATTTGCGGGAGATTATTGCAAAGATGTATCAACTATCATCAGCTGGATTATGAGCTTTTAAAGGAAGATTTGGCAGTATTTGCGGAACAGGTGCCGAAAGACGCATATACAGAACTGGGCAGATATGAAGGTTTAGCCGTATTATATCTATGCCTGGGCTGGGAAGCACCGCAGGATAAAGAAAATGCGGAATATATGATTACAGGATTTATGACGGAGGATGCGGATTATGAGTTCATAAAGGAAATTCCATTTGGAGAAATACAGTATTATTTGTATCGGAAACAAAGATGACTGGTCTATCTGTATGGCGTTCTGTAATCGGGATCATCAATTTGACGCTAAAATATATTGTGGAAGTGCATGAATCTATGATAAAGTATGTTAAGAATACACAGATAGATGGGGATATCATAAAATTATAAAAATTATAGATAATATTTTTATAAAATATTTTTATAACAGGAGTATAAATAATGAGTAATAAACGGCCATATGTGATTGCCGAGATTGGCTGCAATCACATGGGAAAGATGGAGATTGCTAAAGAAATGATTGAAACGGCAGCGTCATTTTGTAAAGTTGATGCGGTAAAGTTTCAAAAACGTTGCAATAAAGAATTGCTGACGGAAGAACAGTACAATGCGCCGCATCCCAATCCGGAGAATTCCTATGGAAAAACATATGGTGAACATAGGGAGTTTTTAGAGTTCACGAAGGAACAACATCGGGAACTGCAGGCATACTGCAGGGAGAAAGGGATAGAATATAGCACTTCCGTATGGGATCTAACGTCTGCAAAAGAAATAGCGGAACTTAATCCCAGATTTTTGAAAATCCCATCCGCATGTAATAATCATTACGAGATGCTTTCCTGGCTTTGTGAGAACTATCAAGGAGAGATACAGATTTCTTTTGGTATGACGACACATGAAGAAGAAAAAGAGATTGTAGAACTGTTTGAAAAGTATGGACGTAACAGGGATCTGACGATATACAGTTGTACTTCCGGTTATCCGGTACCGATGAAAGACGTTTGTCTTTTGGAAATTACAAGGTTGAAAGAAGCTTTTGGAGACCGTGTAAAGAGAGTAGGTTTTTCTGGTCATCATAACGGCATCGCAATTGACGTAGCTGCGCTGACTCTGGGTGCAGAGGTATTTGAGCGCCATTTTACGCTGGATCGTACATGGAAGGGCACCGATCATGCGGCTTCTCTGGAGCCGGACGGAATGCGCAGGCTGAAAAGAAATTTGATTCAGACATATGAGGCTTTGACTTATAAATCGGATGAGATATTGCCGATTGAAAAAGTTCAGAGAGATAAATTAAAATATCGGAAATGAACGCTGGAAAGACAAATAAAAAGTATGGAATAAATTTATGAAGAAAACATTTACTTGGTATAGATATGCCGTTGATTATACGGCACGAAAAAAATCAAAGTGGTATAATCAACATAAAAAATATGTAAAACGTAGGATGTTAGATAATGAAACGGCAAGTGACTGGTTGACGGAGATGATTGATTCCGGACAATCTTTGGCAGCAGGGCGAATCGGTCTTTTTGAGATGGCCGCTATGCGGATGTATGAATTTGGAATTAAGAAAAAATATCCGTTGGTCATGGATAATATTTATAACTGCGCTGGTTTTTTCCCAAATGATATTGATCTTGGAGACAGGTTTCTTTTGATCATGAAAAATTCTTTAAGAGAAATGGATATTCTGGCGCCGTTTCATCAGTTTTGTGAGGATTATTTTATTAATTACTATACGAGAAAAGATATCATCATATCGAAAAGTGAAGGGTTGTTTGAGATATGTCAGTTAGAAAATGTTTGGACAAAAGCCTTAAAGGGGAAAAGGGTATTGGTGATTTCCCCATTCACTGAAACAATAAAACAACAATATGAAAAGCGGGAATTTTTATTTCCGGGAAAGGAAATATTGCCGGAGTTTAGGGAATTATTAACATATAGATCGTTGATGACAATCGGAGACATGAGGGATGATCGCTTTACGACGTGGTTTGAAGCATTGGAACATATGAAGCGGGAAATCCTGTCGATAAACTTTGACATTGCGCTGCTTGGATGTGGGGCGTATGGATTCCCGTTGGCAGCGGAGATCAAGAAAGCGGGAAAACAGGCGGTGCATATGGGAGGCGTTCTTCAGATCCTTTTTGGGATTATGGGGAAACGCTGGGATGGTACCAGAATCGGCGGTGCGCTGCATATCAGAGAGGATATTGCAAAGTATTATAATGAGTATTGGACATATCCGACGGAAGAAAGGCCGAAAGAGGCTTCTAAGGTGGAATATGGACCATATTGGAAATGAGGGGGTTGTGTGAGGATCTTATTTGTAACATACTGTCGTGCAATGTTAGGGGCAAATCGTTCCTTAGTACAGCTTATAATTGATCTGCGCGAACAATATGATGTGGAACCCTATGTCTTAATGCCGGCAGTTGAGGATGGTAGTCTACATGAGGAATTGGAACGATTAAGGATACCATATTTTATCCATCCTATGAAGGCATGGGTCGTATCTGAAAATGCAAAATTCCAGAGATTACGAGGACTCAAAGCCTGTATAGAAAACAGAAAAAATTTGAAAGAAATAATAGATAAAATAGAGGATAAACAGTTCGATCTTATTTATTCTAATAATTCTACGATTCAGATCGGCGCGGATCTTGCAAAAAGGATGAAGTTGCCGCATATCTGGCATGTCAGGGAATATGGAAAAGCGGATTTTCATATTGTATTTAGTTATGCCCCGAAGGCGGTAAAAGCTAAATTTGATGCTGCGGCTAATGTAATTGCAGTGTCAAAAAGTCTGGAAAAGTATATAAGGGAAAATATCAGTCCATCGGCCAAAACAATCAGTATTTATAATGGAATATGTAGTCGGAAACCTTTAAGAGAAAATTGGAATGAAGATCAAAAACTTCATTTCTGCTATGTAGGCGCTTTGCAGGATGGAAAGAATCAGTTAGAATTATTAAAAGCGGTCGATGTACTGCTGAGAGAAAAGATTACAGATTTTCATGTGACTCTGGTTGGTGAAGGCGGGGATTACGAAAGAGAATTAAGAGAATATTGTAACAGGAATACTCTGAACAGTTATGTAACATTTGCAGGTTATTGCAGCGATGTGATGAATTTATTGGATAGAATGGATATTGGTGTCATTTGTTCTCAATATGAGGCATTTGGAAGGGCTACTGTGGAATATATGCTTTCCTCCATGCCTGTAATTGGCGCAAATGGTTCCGGAACAGGAGAGATCATACGGCATGAAATCAATGGATATCTTTATCAGGGCGGAGAGGTGGCTCAGTTAGCTGGGTACATGAAGAAAATGATTATGAATAGAGACGTGATGAAAGAAATGGGACAAAATGCGTATTTTTATGCACAGGAAAATTTTACGAGTGAAAGAACGGCAGATCAGATCTATCAGGTCATAAAGCAAAGTGTGATTTCGTAGATACCTGTAACAGAGGGGATATAGGAAAATAAAGGAAAGGAAAGTGTTTTATTATGCGTATTAAGGAAGAATTCCCTATTGATGAAGATCTGGTAAAGGAGTTTATTGAAGGGAATAAAAAAATCTGGAAAAGTATGAAACATACAAATGGTTTTATTTTTATAAATCTTTCTATGGTAAGAATGCAGATTGCCTGGTTGATACCCAAGTTACTTTATGCAAAAGGCATAGAAGAAACTACAGGTTGTAAAGTTATTGTTTTTACATGGAGAGAAAATTCCTTGTTGAAGGAATTATTTCAGTCATTTGGATTTTATCATATTGCTTTAAATTCTATGGATAAAAGAAATGCAAGAGAGGTCTCTTATACACATCTGACGCTGACGACGACTTAATAGGTGTAGATCGCGGAGTTAGC
>JAIDPF010000100.1 GCA_029062895.1 Lachnospiraceae bacterium | reverse complement strand
ATAAAAACGGAAGAACTTGATCAATATGTAAAGCTGGCGGCGGAAGGGGACAAAGCTTCATTTGAAGAACTCTACAAACAGACCTACAGCACCGTATATTTTACCTGTCTTAGTTTTCTTAAAAACGAACAGGATGCGGCAGATATGACGCAGGAAGTCTATATTTCCGTTCTCGACAATCTTTCCACCCTTGAAGACCACAGTAAATTTCTGTCATGGCTCAACAAAATAACCGTAAACAAATGTAAAAACCGGCTGAAAGCAGCTAAGGCAGTCCCTATGGATATGGAGGAGGAGAACCAGCCCATGGAAGAAAATGAAAATTTTCTGCCGGAGGAATACATAACAAATCAGGCAAAACGCCGGATCGTTATGGACATCATGAAGAACCTGCTCACCGAGGCACAATACCAGACGGTGATCATGTTCTATTTTAACGAATTTACGGCACAGGAAATTTCTGAAATCATGGAATGTCCCATCGGTACGGTGACCTGCCGTCTCAGCGCTGCAAGGGAAAAAATCCGTCAGGGCGTATCCGAATACGAAAACAAGAACCATGACAAACTCTATACCTACGCCGCAGCCGTTCCCCTTCTTGCCGGAGTACTTACAGCGGAAGCATCAAGCCTAAATGTTCAGGCTGCCGCCGCAGATGCCGCCTCTATCACCAACGCAGCTTCTATTGATAAGGCTGCCAATACTTCAGAAGGAGGAACTATTAGAAAGATGTTAAAAACACCAAAAACCATGATTGCGGCTATTGCTGCCGCCGTTGTGATCATCGGAGGCATCACTGCCGCAGTCATTGCCACAAACCACGAAAGCGCACCATCTTCCGGTGCGCAGACAAGACAGGAGGGTCAACAGGCTTCTTACGACGCAGAATCAGATCTGGATCATCAGCAGACTTCTTTCGGTGCAGAATCAGATCAGGAAAGCCAGCAGGCTTCTTCCGGTACGGAAACAGATCTGGATCATCAACAGGCTTCTTCCGATACGGGTGAAACCGTATTCTGGTTACATACGGCGGACTGGGGAGAAGAAAAAGACCTGACAGGCATCACTCTCTTTAATGGCGAATGTACGGCCCCTATCCGCCTGGACGACTTCGATGGAGACGAACATTTGGGACCATATTTCGTCGGACATTACCAACCTATTGATGATTCCTATGAGACTTTCTGGGATGCTGCGTCTTCGTACAATCTCACGGAGCTGCTTACAGACCAAAGGATCCTTCGCGGCGAGGAAGATCAGATTACTCCGCAGCATTCATGTGATGAAGAAGGTCACTCTGTTCGGATGCATAGTGATGAAGATAAATCATCTATCTATGAAATAAATTTGTGCAATTATTCAGAAGAACGTGATATATCATATAGGCAGATATATGAAAATAACTGGTTTTTCATTGAAGCTAACGGTTTAGCAATACTGGAATTTGGAGGAACGTCCATGAATATGAGTACTGCGGACTATCATGATCTCCACGCCATTCTTGATACAATGATTGACAAGTTTGGAAGACCTTCTTATCTGATCTCTTGTGACGATACCTTCCTTGAGAACTATGAAAAAAATCTCGAGGACATTATATATATACTAGTATGGGAACAGGAAGATTTTGTGATTACCATGAAGGTTTATGAAGCGTTTTTTAGTGATACAGGGCATTATGTTAATGCCCTGGAGCAAGTTCGCACCTATACGGAAGAAGATTATGGCATGTATTTAGATACCCTGGGTGACCTTGTATATATTACCAGAGAGGCGTGGGAGGATGGTTACAAAGAATATTATTACCCTCAAGAAGGATATGGAGCAGATTACAAGACTCATACATTTTATGACTTGGACGATCTGAAATAAACTTATTCTATACGATCTCAAATAACCTCTTTTGTCAGACAAAAATCAAAGTTTGGCGAAAGGGGTTATTCCACAAAGGAATCCTTTTTAGAATCCCCTGTTATAATCTTTCGATCAATGCATTGCCTTTTTCTTTCAGCCACTTCCTTCGTTCCCGGTAGTCCGGCAGCACACCCTCCACCAGCTTCCAGAAATTTTTAGAGTGATTCATTTCCATCCGATGGCACAGCTCATGTACAATCACATAATCACGGACATCCTCCGGCACTTTAACGAGAATACAGTTGAAGTTCAGATTGCCTTTGGCAGAGCAGCTTCCCCACCGGCTCTTTTGATTGCGGATCGTAATCCTTCCATAACTTACTCCCAGAACGGCAGCATATTCTTGTACTTTGGGAGGGATAACCGCAAGCGCTTCCTCCACCATCTTTTCCACCTCTTCCATAGTAAATTTGGGAAGTTTTTCCCGCTCCTTCTCTCTTTCCTGCACGATCAGCATATGCTTGTCGATCCAGTCCCTGTTTTTTTCCATTTCCCGAAAAATCTGATCCCAGCTCATAGAAAAAGGCGCGCGGACAATCAGTCTGCCGGCTTCTTTAATCTCAAATCCGATACTCTTTCTTTTACTTTTGATAATTTCCGTCGTATAGTTCATTATCTCTTATCTCCGTAATCTGAAAATATTTTACCATATGATTGTCATTTTTTGTTAAACAAAAAATTTATCTTTATGACAGAAAAATCCAAAAACCACCGCCTAATCTTGACATATGCCGACATATACTGTTATAAAGGAAACAAAGGTCAGAAGTTTAATGTAATCTAAGACAATGATTTCGCTTATAAAGGAGCATTTATAAATGATTAAAAAGAAAAAAACAAAAGTGATAATAATATGTGCTTTTTTGATTTTTATTGTGGTATTTATAGGATATCACAGTTATTGCCACTACATGGTAAGCGAATTCTATAAGTATGTTGATGAAGGTAACACAGAAGAAATTCTTGCTTGCATAGAAAAAATGCAGGATGTTAATATGCTGGATGTATGTATTCCACTGTACAAAATAAGAGGGATTTTGTTTCAAGGAGTTTTAAGTAACGGAT
This sequence comes from Lachnospiraceae bacterium, assembly GCA_029062895.1. Classification (GTDB taxonomy): domain Bacteria; phylum Bacillota; class Clostridia; order Lachnospirales; family Lachnospiraceae; genus NK4A136. Next base: position 10,987 of record JAIDPF010000100.1, on the reverse strand, counting down.
ATCCCATATATTATGCTGTATGGAAACAGGCAGATATCAGTGTAATGGAAGCATTATTGGAGAAAGGGGCAGACCTGAACATTATGGCAGACTATGATTTACCTCTTGAATGTTTGCTCCGTGATTATCAGGAAGATATGAATGAAAAGGTACAACTATTTGTGGAATATGGCGCAGACATCAGCACGGTATTTGTTGGGATACCGGGAGGTTGGGAGCAAATGTCGGAATATAAAAAAGAAGAAAGAATTAATTTGGCAATTTATTTATGGGAATGTGGAGTAGATGAGTGGAAATATGTAGGAACTGAGTATGAAAGGTCTATATTACATGAGCTGGCAGAGAGTGTAGAAGTAAACTATCTGGAAATTTTATATCATAATGAACAACGTCCTATGGATAGTTTGTTAAATGAAAAAGATGCCAATGGGGATACTCCCCTCTTTTATGCGGTACGGACAAATCATTTTAGTAATTGTGAATTTCTTATAAGTGAAGGTGCAGATGTCAATATAAGGAATAACGAAGGGAAAACAGCTTATGATGTTGCCGTGGAATTAGGATATGAGGAATGTATTGAAATTTTAGAGCCTTAAATACGCTCGAATTTCTAGTTTTATATTCTCGCCAGAGCTATCTCAAAAAATCTTTCGATTTCAAAAAATCTTTCGATTTCAAAAAATCTTTCGATTTCAAAAAATCTTTCGATTTCAAAAAATCTTTCGATTTTTAAAAATTTAATCTTTATCCCAATAATTTGCCCTTTTAAATCGTCTATACTATGATAGAGTTCGGTTACATTTTTATTTGAGCCGCCAAAGGCGGCAAGGAGGACTATTATGGCTATAAAAACGGAAGAACTTGATCAATATGTAAAGCTGGCGGCGGAAGGGGACAAAGCTTCATTTGAAGAACTCTACAAGCGGACCTACAGCACCGTATATTTTACCTGTCTTAGCTTTCTTAAAAACGAACAGGATGCGGCTGATATGACGCAGGAGGTCTATATTTCCGTTCTTGACAGTCTTTCCACCCTTGAAGACCACAGTAAATTTCTACCATGGCTTAACAAAATCGCCATAAACAAATGTAAAGACCGTCTAAAAGCAGCTAAGGCAGTCCCTATGGATATGGAGGAGGAGAACCAGCCCATAGAAGAAAATGAAAATTTTCTGCCGGAGGAATACATAACAAATCAAGCAAAACGCCGGATCGTTATGGACATCATGAAGAACCGGCTCACCGAAGCGCAGTATCAGACAGTGATCATGTTCTATTTCAACGAGTTTACGGCACAGGAAATTTCTGAAATCATGGAATGTCCCATCGGCACGGTGACCTACCGCCTCAGCGCGGCAAGGGAAAAAATCCGTCAGGGCGTATCCGAGTACGAAAACAAGAACCATGACAAACTTTATTCCTATGCAGTCGCCGTTCCCCTTCTTGCCGGAGTGCTTACAGCAGAAGCATTAAGCCTAAATGTTCAGGCTGCCGCCGCAGACGCCGCCTCTATCACCGACGCAGCTCCTATTAGTAAAACTGCCAATACTTCAAAAGGAGGAACTATTAAAAAGATGTTTAAAACACCTAAAACCATGATTGCCGCTACTGCTGCCGCCGTTGTGATCATCGGAGGCATAACTGCTGCGGTCATTGCCACAAACCATGAAAACTCACCGTCTTCCGGTACGCAGACAAGACAAGAGAGTCCGCAGGTCTCTTCCGGTACGGAAACAGATCATGAAAACCCACAGACTTCTTCCGATACGGATGATAATATATTCTGGTTACATAGGGTTGACTGGGGAGAAGAAAAAGATCTGACAGGCATCACGCTCTTTAACGGCGAATGTACGGCTCCTATCCGTCTGGACGACTTCGATGGAGACGAACATCTGGCACCTTATCACGGCAGTTATGATGACAATCTGTATTCGGACAATCTTACAGAACTTTTTGAATCTGATCAGCCATTGGAATATTTCGAGAGGTTTTATCCACAGTATCATAATGATGAAACCGCCACTATAGACGCGATTTATCTGGTTAATTATTCAGGTTCGGTAGAAAACGTATCGCTTAGACAAGCGTATGAAAACAACTGGTTTTACATTACCACCTATGACAGATTCATAGATGAGTTTAATTTTGACAATAGAGACTTTATAGCATGCAATAAAAATGATGCCATATTTAATGCAATGATCGACAAGTATGGAAGACCTTCTTATGTTATGGCATACGATCCCAGTTATTTGGACGAATCTAAAGAATCATTCCTTGAAACATTTGAAAAAAATGACGGCAGTATAGAGTATTATCTGGTGTGGGAAAAGAAAAATTTTGTATTACTTCTGGGTCTTTGGGAAGATATTCGTGTCGATGAGAAAAGTCATACTATGTTTCCCATGTATTTGAGTGGCATTGATGGTTACTTAATATATATATCCGCGGAAGCATGGCCGTACTTCAAAGAACGTAATAACTATGGTTACGAATGGTTCATAATTTATGACCCAGACGATCTGAAATAAACGTATTTTGTACGATCACAAATAAATCCCTTTGTCGGGCAAAAATCAAATTCTAAGGAAGCGCTGATCAAATCACCGCTTCCTTAGAGCCTCTGACGTGGATGCGCACGGCATATAACCTTTTTACTGGAAAATCACCGTCGCATCCGTCTTTTCTGTCTTAATGACAATATAGGGATAAGACGCCCCCGGCATAATATTTTCCGAAGCAGAGGGGCCGATCAGCTCCGTATCAAAAACCAGCGCGTTTTCCGTCATATAACAATCCTTTACCGCAATGCTGTATCCTCCGCTCTCCTGTTTCCCGTAGCCTGCAGCTATGTATAGATACTGGTCCGTGGTATAAGTCAGTTTAAACGGATCTGCCTGTTTTCCGGTAATAAATTCAAGAAATTCCGGCGGTATCTCGTCCTCCGCCAGCACGGTAAACTCTACATCCCTAAGCTTTGTATTGCCCCCATCCTTGATCGTACATCCTATCAGAAACATTCCCATCATGGCCACGCATACAAGCAACATTCCAAATCTTTTCCATTTTTCCATTCTATTTCTCCATTCTATATGCAATATTGTTTTATTTATTAAAATATGAGTGAAAGTGCTGTATTATTCATAAATTATTTCTAACATATATAATGGGACACTTTCCAAACAAACAAATTTTTGGTATTCTATAGACTATGGAATGGATGACGTTAAAACAGACATGTGAATATCTTTCAATTTCCGAAGCCACCGGTCGCAACTGGATCAAACAGGGCAGACTGACACCTAATCATTACGATGAAAAAAAAGGAAACTATTTCGCCCCGGATTCCATAAAAAAGCTAAAAGAGAATCTACAGCAGACCGGGAAATTGACAAAGCGCCGCAACAAAACGGCAATCTGCTTACCCAGCGCCTATACGAATTATCTTAACTGTGACGAAGCTGCCGCAAAGCAACTAGACCATGTCATTGCTTACTGTCAGGAAGCGGGTGCTCCTTTGCTTAAAACCATTGCCCATTATGCGGAAGAATTTTTCCGATCCGCCAATACCTTGCACCAATATGCTCCTCTGATAAATGATCTGCGCGCCCTTGCGCCCAATCAGGAAGAACTATCCGATTATCCCGCGCTGCCATTCCTGCCTTATGAGGATCTTTTAGGATATCTCTATATATCCCTGACGCAGCTTGACAAACGCAAAAAATCCGGTATCTATTATACGCCGTCCTCTCTTGCAAAAAGACTGATCGACCATACTACGCCACTTACCAAGGATATCAATATCTACTTTGATCCGGCATGCGGAACCGGTAATTTTCTCTTACAGATTCTTTCTTACGCAGAAAACAACGCCAAAAACGGCTGCCAAAATAAGAATCAAAAAATACAACTCATCGGTCAGGATACTGATCCTGCCGCTATTGCTATTGCAAGAATCAACATTGCTTTAAACGCTCCAGACACAGATATTGACATATTGCGCGAAAATATCCGCGTCGCCGATTCCCTGCTTCATTTTCCGTCATGTAAAAACACACTGATCTTCGGCAACCCTCCCTGGGGTGCGAGTCTACCTTCCCGGAAACATTCCGGTGCGAAGGATTCCGCCGCGCTATTTGTACAAAATTCCATCCGGCACCAGTCAGATAACGGTGTCATTTCCTTTTTGCTGCCCGCTTCTCTTTTCACAGCGGGACGGCACCGTGAAATGCGGAAAACATTATTGGAAAACACACGGATGATCTCAATTGATTATCTGATGCAATCCTTTACCTTAGTCAACTGTCCCTCTGTCATCCTGACGTTGCAAAAGGACCGTCAGCAGCCCGGTATCCACCGATGCGACGTATATAAAAAAACAGAACATTACACTATTCAAAACCGCATCATACCTAACCCGTCATACAAAAGTACTCATTCCGCAGACTATTTTCCCATGCTGCATGCGGACGACGCTTCTTATGCTCTGTTTTGTAAGCTGGATTCTCTGGGTCACGCCGTAAGGTTAAAAGGGGCTGCCGATTTCGCGCTTGGTATTGTAACCGGCGACAATAGGAGATTCTTGATCCCCTCCGGAACAGATCATGCGCACATTAGCACCGAACCGATCATTCGCGGTTTTAACCTTAACAAATACCGACTGCATGGTCCATTTGATCAGATCCGATATACCCCGGAAATATTTCAGCAGTGTGCAAAAGAAGAGCTTTACCGTGCCAAAGAAAAGCTGTTATACCGCTTTATCGGAAAAACTCCCGTCTTTTCTTATGACAATCACGGTTACCTTACATTAAACAGTTGCAATATATTGATTCCACATATAGACGGATTGGATATCAAATATATTCTTGCCGTACTGAACAGCGACATTGCGACATTCTACTGGAGAACCGGATTTGACTCTGTAAAACTGTTAAAATCCCATATAGAAACGCTGCCGATCCCCATAGCTTCTGTTGCACAACAGCAGCGCATTGTCTCACTTGTAGATAAAATTCTGACAGAAGAACAAAATTATGATATAATAACCGCAGAAGAAAAACAAGCGACACGAAGCGGCATTTGTTTTTCTGCGGTTATTAACGAGAAAGCGTTTGACGAAGTCAAACATGGAGTGCGAAAGCACGGGCTTTCGAGTTTAGATGATATATTTAATAACATAGAAAAGGAACTCTCCCAACTATACGGATTAACAGAGGACGAGCGTTCTCTTATACGGAAACGAGTATTAAATTAAAAAATGGAACATTATATAAGTACATAGGATAGAAAGGAAACCATAACCAGCATGATTAGAATTTTCTTTGCATTATTATTTTTGTTCACCTTCCTGATTATCTCGATCATCATTCAATTGATCGAGGAGATCGTCGGACTGTTCAGTAAAAAGGCAAAGGCAGTAAGCTCCCTTGCCATTGTAAATTGGGCTTTTCGGGTGATCATCTTTATCTCAGGCACGAAGCTGACCGTGATTGGCGAAGAAAATGTTCCAAAGGAGGAAGCTGTTCTTTACGTCCTGAACCATCGCGGATATTTCGATATACTGCTCACCTACACCCGTGTGCCGAGACCCACAGGCTATGTTGCCAAAAAAGAAATGCTTAAGTATCTTACTCTAACCAAGTGGATGAAAAATCTGTACTGTGAATTTATGGATCGTTCCGATCTAAGAAAAGGAATGGAATCCATCAACAATTGCGCCGAGAAGATCAAAAAAGGAATTTCCATTGCAATCTTCCCGGAAGGCACCAGAAATAAATCCGATGCGCCGCTTTTGGAATTTCATAAGGGAAGCTTTAAGATTGCAGAAAAAACAGGTTGTAAAATCGTTCCCGTTGTTCTAAACAATACGTCAGCAGTCTTCGAGGATCAGTTTCCACTGATCAGAAAACAGCATGTCATTTTGGAATACCTTCCTGTCGTTGATGTTGCAACCATGGACCGCGAAGAAAAAAAGCAGCTTTGCGATATGGTCAGGTCACAGATGGAGGAAACGTATTTAAGAAACCAAAAATTAATTTGATATCTAAATTTATTTTGGTATCAAAATTTATTTTGATATTACTGGCAAAAGCCGTTTCCCCAGCAGTATTGCCAACGTCATTTTAATCAGGTCTCCCGGCAATGGCAGGAGAATAAACGGCACCAGCAGTGATCTCATTGCCACTGGATCACCAAGATAATATTTTGCGATCATCCAATAATAAACGATCCCAAATGCATACCAGATAATCAGTCCCACGAGATCACCCGCCAGCAGTCTTTTCCATGAAGGCTGCTGTTTTTTATGTACAATCATTCCAATGAAGAGCGCGGCAAAGATAAAGCCGATTAGGTAGCCAAACGTAGGCTGGAATATATAAGTAAAACCGCCTCCTCCGGTAAATACCGGCACACCGCAAAGTCCGATCAGGACATAGACCAGTGCGCTTCCCGCAGCATATTTTGCACCCAGCAGATTTCCTGCCATCATGACAAAAAATGTCTGAAGAGTAAATGGAATCAGCGGCATTGGCACCCTGATAAATGCACCGACGGCAATCAGTGCGGCAAATAATGACATGAAAACAAGATTTTTTGTATTTTTCATTGTAAACCACCTTTTTTATATGATTTACAATTATACTAGCACCCCAAAATCAAATTGTCAATGCATCTTATTTTTGCATTGACAATTTGATTCCTTGTATACTTTCGGTATGTCAGTTATAGTACAGCCAACTATTGATAATTATATTTTAGAGATTTTTAGTTATTTTTATCATATTTATTATTGGTTTCAGTTTTTTTAGTGGTTTTTGAGGATGTATCTGAGTTCTTATCTTCTGCCTTTTTCCCAATCTTTTCATCCACCGTACTGGAAAACAGCTTTGACAGCGTATCGGAATAACCTCCGTTTTTCGTATAAGTTGCCCCTTTAGCTTTTACTGCGGCATTAGCCGCTTCTTTACTGATATTCTCTGCTTTTTGAGCAATCTTATCGGTAAAAGAACCATATCCGGTGAACAATGACTTTAAAGTAGTGATGTCAGCCTCTTTTAAAGCATTCTCATCCAATTCCAGCTTGTTCCCCCTGCCTATGGTGATTCCAGCCTTCGAAAGCAGATTTTTGGCTTTATCTGTTATGTTCGTCATCCACGCTGCATTACGAAGCAAATTTTTTGTATCAGAACTGCCCATTTTATCCACTAGGGAATTATAATTATCAATAAATGATTTAACCTTTTTTGTAATATTATCCCAGTCATAGTCTTCTACTTCGATTTCCTCCCCGGTTTCCTCGTCTATTTCCTTAAATTTCTTTTTTTCCCAAAGGGAAGCATCGTTTAAAGCGTCTGCCGATTTTTTAAGGGCATCTGCTCCTGACCTCATAAGCGTCAGCTTTTGTGGGGTATCACCCGACAATGATGCTTTATCTGCATTCTGCTGTTTATAATATGCTTTCATCAACTTTCCATAACTTCCGTTTTTAAGAGAAGCATAATCTGAAAGCAGACTTCCGGATGAATTGACTGTCCCTCCCAAAAGGGCAGAAAAATCATAACCTGTATCATAGTTTGCATAATTTGTATAATCATTAAAGTTTATCGATGACATATGTTCCACCTCCTATAAACGAATATCTACCGATGTATATGTTACCGCTGTTGATACCGTCGTACTTTCGGCTGACCGTGTACTGACGATCTCCTCCATATCCTTTCCTTCTGTACCCGCCGTCTGTACACCCTCGTTGTCTGTCTTTCCAACCTTGCCGTCCGATGATCCTTCCTTGCGGTCTGCCTTTTCTGCCTTGTCCTCTTCCTTTTCCACCTTGCTGTCTTCCTTTGCCGCTTCCTCCAATGTCTTATTTGCCTCACTTAACGTATGCATCTGTGAAGCGGTTGCATTCAGGGCATTCTGCTCCAATTCAGCAAGATCTTCTTCCTGTTTCTGCGTATCAATTCCCCTTTCTTTATCCATTTCAATTTCAAATTTTAAAACCCTTGCTGTTCCATTCAAATTTGTGGCTACGCTTCCCTGGACTTTTGCCTGTTTCATGGAACTGTCGGCAGAGATCATCGCCGTCATGCCTGCCTGCGAGATTCCACTTCCCTTCTTCCCGGTTTTTGCATTGCCTGTATTTTTCGTACCGCCAAGCAATTCGTCCATTGAAGATCCTTTTGTCTGCTGTTTATCCGAGCCACCCATTGCGGCTCTGCGCTGCTCCATCTGATGCTGTCTTAACTGCGTATTCAGGTCATTGATCTGCTGCTGTATTTCCTGCCGCTTCTTCATTTTATCCTCTAACGACAGATTCTCATTAGAAGAAAGCTCCTGCATCTGCTTCTGTGCGTTGGCAATCTGGCTTTGAATATTCCGGCTGTAAGAATCCGTTGCCTGATTCATTCCCATTTGCCCCATTTGTGTGTTTGCTCCACTGACACCATTAATTGTCATTTTTTAGTCCTCCTTGACATAATTTTTATTTTGCTTATTTCAATGGCTGGTATCTCAATTATTGTTTCGGAGCTTACTATCACAAACTAAACAGATATGCGGTGAACCGACCTTTTTCTGCTGTGAAGCCTATAAAAAAGTGCCGTTTGGCAACGGCACTTAACGAAAATGCTTCCATAAGAGGCTTTTTTATTATTCCATCATCAGCATAATACTGAGACAAAATTCACCATCTTTTAGGTCAATGGCAATATCTCCGGAATATTTTCTTGCAACCATGCGGATATTGGAAAGTCCATAACCATGGGTTTGCCCATAACCCTGACCATCCGATTTCTCTTTTGATGTAAGCGGCAGACCGCTTTCTTTATCCCATTGCAGATTTCCGGTGAAGCTATTGCCAATCTCCATCATAAAAGCATTATTCCTATGATATGAATGAACCGATACAAAAGCATTATCATTCTTATCCGCATAATCCAACGCGTTCTGCAAAGCATTATTCAAGATCACGCTTATGTCAAAAGCGTTCACTTTAGAATCTGTGGGATAATGAAAATCTGTTTCAAAATGAATGTGTCTTTTTTCAGATTCACTCTGCGCCTCCTGTAAAATTACATTGGTGACCGGATTCCCACTGCTAATCCTGCCTGCCGCTTCCGAAAGAGCTTCTCTTAGTTCCTCACCATAAGTCTGGGCTTCCTTTGCTTGGTTACCGGCATAAAGTCTTTCCAACGTAATGAGGTGGTTTGTCATATCATGTTTAATGCGGCGGATATTCTGATATAGATCTTCCACTTGTTCAATATGCTTCCTCGTATCTTCTAGTTGAACTGCAAGCAGCTCGTTCTGTAGCTTTTCCCTCTGCCCTGCCTTAATATTCTGGTACAGTACGATCATTACTATGATCGTTACCAATGCTACCGCATAATAAAGCAATGATAAAAAATCATAAGCAGCCAATGGATACCCCTTATCTATCATATACCATCTACGATAGTACCATATGATCTCATACCCCACCAATCCCATAAGAGAAGGAATGATCATCACAAACAGTTCTTTTCTAGCCATTTTATCAAATTTATATTTATAACTCTTTGAAATGCACCATATACTGATTCTCATAAACCCGAATTCCAACACCAGAAAAATAATGCATACTCCAACATACAAAGCAAACCACATTTTTTGATGTGTCAGCATATACTCTGTATTTCCAGCCAGATGATACAATCTGTCGTATAAAATTTCAGCCATTGCATATACAAACTCGCGCAAAACAAAAAAGGTTACTGAAAGAAATATCTTCTGCTCATAATTCCTCCGCTCTATCAAGCACATTACAAGAAAAGCCACAAAAGCACCTATCCCGTATGCCATAATAGACTCGAAAACCAGTGGCACAAGATATAACGCTAACATGGTAAGACTGTATGTTATTCCTACACAGAACACTTTTTTACTTTGATCCATGAACGGCTTTATAAGCCGCCAAAAACAATATCCTGCTATCAGGTTCTCCATGATTGGCATTACATAAAATATGATTTCCGCATAAACTCCTAACTGTTCCATCTGCTTTTTCCCTTTCTTTGGTTATACCGCATATAAGATTTTACAAAATCTCTGTAATTCTGCTTTGCCATAAGCGCCTGTCCTTTTTCCAGATAAATAGTTGTGGCATCATATTTTCTGATGTAATTAAAATTAACAAGATACGCCCTGTGCGGACGATAAAAATCCTCACCTGCTTTTTCATGCAATTCTTTCATTTTTCCATAGTATTCAATATCTTCGTGCGTGGTATGAAGAATGACTTTGCGGTCAAATACTTCCGCATAAACGATTTCCGCCAGATCAACAGTAATATGCTTTCCGCCTGTCATGATCATAAGGCTCTTTTTATCCTGATCGGAATGATCTGTTTTCCTGTCCTCGTACTCCTTGATTGCATTTCCTAAAACTTCCGCAAATTTATTATCATCAAAAGGCTTTACCAAATAATGGAATGCTCCCACATCAAACGCCTGAAATACAAAATCCTCCAAAGCCGTCACAAAAATAAGGATCGTTTTTTTGTTTTTTCTGCGCAGTTCTCTTGCCGTTTCCATGCCATTCTTCCCAGACATCTGAATATCAAGCAGCAGGATATCAGGTTCCGTGTCTGTTAAAAGCAGCTCCTCTCCCGACTGGTACAATAACAGCTCTGCTTTCGGATAAAGTCTCTCTATCTTTTCCGCAAGCATATCCCTGATTTCTTTTTCATCATCACAGATTGCTATCCTCATTTTTATAACCATGCTCCTTTCTCAGTCTGCAAGTTTGGGGCGTCAGGCACATACTTGCGGTTGAAAATTTCTAATTTTCAGTAATTAATAGCTCTGATAGTTCTTAAAGATTATATCGTTATTATATTAATTCTATTATAACAGAATGTTGTGAAACGAACTTTTTCCGTTGTAAATTATCTGATTGACAAAACGGTTTCTTTCTGTTTTTTTTATTTTATGTTATACTAGGG
>JAIDPF010000010.1 GCA_029062895.1 Lachnospiraceae bacterium | reverse complement strand
CACTCCTTTGTCAAAATTATTAAAGCTAGTAACCCACTTTTAATCAGAATACATTTTATCATTTTTTTGCAAAAAATCATATACTTTTATTTTTAAAATCTGTTCTGATTAGTCAACAAAATTATGATTTAGCACCTAAAAAACAAATAAGCTTTAAACTTATAAACAAAAAACGATCCATAAAATACATTTTATAGATCGTTTTTAAAATAAATCATTTAAGCAAAAAATCAAATAGCTATTGAGTAATGCTCGTTTCCCCCTCCCCACGCACTATACGGTTAAGTTATTCCTCAGCTGCACAACCTTTTTATACACCTCCGGATGATGCTGTTTCAAATGTTCATCCAGTGCCTGTCTTCTCTTTTCAAAGTTCTCCGCCAATTCCGGATGCTCCTTCTTAAGCTTCTCCCAAAGCTCCTGCCTTCTCTTCTCAAACCGGTTCGCTACCTGATCTTCATCCGCACCAGAAATACGGACGATCTCCGTCAGATGCGCCTCCAGATGCTCCAGCCATTCATCTTCATCCATGGACGCCATCTGATGCCAGCTTCCGTGAAACAGAGAATCCATATCTTTTGTCTCTTTTAACCTTTCGATCTGGTCATGGATCTGCTTTTCGATCATGTCCTCAGCATCCACTCCGAATGCCCAGACAAACTCCTGCATCGTATCTTCCACCCGTTTTCTCACAAGCGAATGATCCGTTCGATGATTTCCCTTAATTGGATAAGGCGGCTGAATTCCCATATCCAGCAACGCCGTCGATATCGTCCTTCTGACCGCGCCTTCCTCTATCATATATCCTAATCCCAACTTTCTGAACTGATCATTTAACGCCGCAATATGCTCCGTAATATAAAACTTTATATTTTTCTTTTTCAGGTTCCGGTATATGATCTGCAACCGCTCCGCCGCTGTCACGTCAATGCTTCCAATGGCGGAAGCATCTATGATCAACGCTTTCGTATCCTCTTTGATATTTTCTTCTATATCTTTTTGAAAGACTTCGATATTGGCAAAAAATAAGCTGCTGCTGAAACGATAGATCACAATGTTTTCGATCGGATAGATATGTTTATATTTGGAAATATCAACAAGATCAGTATGTCCGGGCAGAATACCCAAAAAGCATCTGGGGGGATCCGCAGACTTTACGATTACATTAACAAAAGAAAGAATGATGCCGACGATAACGCCGTAGATCGTACCTAGAAAAAGCACGCTCAAAAAAGCTCCCATAAAAATATAAAATTCGGTCCGGTTCACTCTCCATAACTTCCCCGCAAGGTGAAACTCCATCGCGCCCATCAGCGCGCTCACCACGATCGCCGTCAACACCGGCACCGGAAGATACTGTATAAAGCCACTTCCCCATAAAAGCACGGCGATCATCAAAAGACCTGCTACTATACCAGTCAGCTGACTCTTTGCTCCATACTGTTCTCCCATTGTCGTCCGGGATACGGAGCCATTGATCGGACAGCACCCCGTAAATGCCGCCGCAAGATTCCCCATGGAAAACGCTAGAATCTCCTGATTATCTTCCAGATGATATCCATTTTTATGGGCAAAATTATTTTCCGCCAGAAGTGTCTCCGCCATGATCACGATGGCAACCGTCATGCTCATGCCGATGATATCCGAATGTTCTATCGCGCCTAAATTCGGAAAAGAAAATGCCGGAAGACCCGCTTCTACATTGGCCAACAGGGCGACGCCCTTTTCTTTCAGACCGCATGTCACGGAAAGAATGGCTCCTGCTGCCATGACAACAACCGCCATTGGGAATTTCGGTATCAGCTTTTTGGAAAGCAATAAAATGAACAAAGTAGACAGTCCAAGACCAAGGGAAAGCCAGTGGATCTCACTGCATGTATGAATCAGATGCGACGCCAGTTCAAACAGCTCGCCTACCCCTGAGGTTCCGCCCATCATCTTTGGCAGCTGCATCAACACGATCGTACAGCAGATACCTGTGATAAATCCGCCCATGACGGGCATGGAGATATAATTTACAAGTTTTCCCGCGCCACAGAAGAAAAAGAGCAGCAGCCACATCGCAGTAAATAACGTGATCAGCGGAACGATCTCCATCGCCTGCGCCGATTCCGGAACGACTTCAAGCTGCATCAGCGCCGCTCCGACGATCGCTGCCGGCGCGGCATCTACTCCAAAGATAAACTGCGGTGATGTGGATAATAGTGCAAAAACGAGTATAGGAAATACGGAACCATACAAACCATAAACACTGGGAAGTCCCGCAATCTGCGCGTATCCCATAGAGATTGGAATCGAAACAGCCGCAATGATCACGCCCGCAAGAAGATCCTGTGGAAGGTTACGGATATTATATCGCCGTAGCGTCCAAGCGGGTCTGATCCGAAGCCGTTTTTTCATACTAATAATCATACCTTTCCGTAACCTGCGAATTCATGCTGCCGTAGGCACAATATTTGCAAAAAATCATTTATTTTGCTTTTGCTTTCTTTGGCCTCTTCCGAATGATCAGATAGAAAGTGGGCAGGAGAATCAGCGTCAACAACGTCGAGGCAACCAGACCGCCGACGATAACCATCGCCATACCCTGCATCATCTGACCATTAGAGCCAAGTCCGAGCGCCATCGGCACCATGGAAAGGATCGTGGTCAGCGTCGTCATAAGGATCGGTCGAAGCCTTGACTTACCCGCTTCTACAAGCGCCTCATTTACCGGCATGCCCTCTTCCAGATTCTGATTCGTCGTATCGACCATCAGAATACCATTGTTTACTACGATACCTTCCAACATCAACAATCCCATCATAGAAGTCATATCCAGCGGAATACCGGTGATCCAGAGCATCGCTACCGAACCGATCAATGAAAACGGAATACAGAACATGATCATTCCGGAATACCTTGCCGATTCAAACTGCATGGTCATAACCATAAATACCAGCCACAGCGCAATTAAGATTGCCTCAAAGATCGCCATAAATTCTTCCGTCATCATCTCTGTATATTGATCTTCCGCATATGATACGCCGCTTGGCAACTTGATACCGGCTACGATCTCGTCGATCTGATCCATGGCTTCATATTTTAATTCATCCGACAGACTTGCCACAATCGCCGCCTGATAGTAGTTATCAGCACGATGGATCGTCTGGGGACTGTCAGTATATCTGACTTCTGCAATATCCGAGAGAATAATACTGGTTCCAAAATTGCTCTTCAGCGGCATATTCATCAACGCCTCAATCGTATCATAACGGTCTTTCGGGTATTCCACAATTACCGTATAATCTTTTTCATTGATTGCAAGATCCATGGCTTCCGTACCATTTTTCGCGGTATAAAGCGCTGACGCAGCCTGTGCCGGGAGAATACCGGCACCTGTAGCTTTCACCGGATCAATAACGATCTCCGCCTTGCTGGAGGAATCCTCAAAATCCGTACTGACATTGACTACACCCGGTACATCCTGAATCGCCTGAGCGATCTGCGCGGACGCCACCTTTAATTGTTCCAAACCGGCACAGCGGATATCGATCTCCTTGGAGTCAGTTCCCATCGATCCCATGGACATAGTGCTGGTGGAAGAGCACAATACCTCCGCATCCTTCATGTCCGCCAAAGCCGCATTCCATTCATCTACGATTTCTATCGTATCCCGCGACCTGTCACTTCTCAGATATGCTGTCACGCTTACCGTGGAAGTGCCTTCCGAGGCGCTGACATTATAACTATCTACATCCGGGTCCGCTGCTACAAAGACTTCCAGTTCACGCAAAACCGCATCCTTGCTTTCCAGTCCCAACCCCGGTCTTACGTTGACCGACATAGCGATGGTTCCCTCATCCGATTCCGCCATCAACTGGGTATGTAACTGCGTTATGCCAAAAGCGGTCAATGCCACGATGGATGCTGTCACCAGAATCGCAATCAGTTTTTTATTCAACACCTTGCTCAAAAACTTTCCGTAGATCTCAGAAAACCGTTTTACTCCGCGCGCAATAACAAATCCCTTTTTCTCAATGGGATGATACTTCGCAAAGCAGAGCGGAACCAGCGTTACCGAAGCAATCAACGATGCTGTCAGTGAAAAGATAATCGTAAATCCCAGCTGTCCGAAGATCTGTCCCGAAAGTCCCTTCATCAATGCAAGCGGAAGATACACAACAATCGTTGTGATTGTAGACGCTGTAATAGATGTCGCCACGGTCTTAACCGCGCTCAATGCAGCCTCTTCAAAGGAACACCCCTGATCCCGCTTCTGAAAGCACATCTCCAACACGACAATGGAGTTATCCACCATCATACCGATGCCGATAACCATAGCTCCCATGGTAACGACATTTAAGGAAAAACCGCATGCGCCCATCAAAAGCAGCGTTACCAATAGGGAAACCGGCATGGAACTGCCGACAATCAGACTTGCCTTAAAATCACCGAAAAAGATAAACAATACCAACATAGAAAGCACGACGCCTAACGCCAGCGTCTCTCCCACGCTGGTCAGGGAGCTGACGATAGAATCGCTGCTGTCATAGATGACCCTGATCTGCATCTTTGGATAATCTACAGCCATCTCCTCGATAACATCCTTCACATCACGGGAAAGTTCTACCGCGTTCGTGCCCTGTTTCTTTGTAATATCCAGCGTAACATTATCCTCTCCATTGAACCGGCTGATGGAATCCGCATCCTTCTGTGCAAAGGAAATCACTGCAACATCTCCTAAATGGATCGTGCTTCCCCTTGCTGTCAGGATCGGAATCTCCTCTAAGTCATAAATGGTATCATAGGTAACTTTCGCATTGACATTTAATGTCTGGGATCCCATATCCACTGTACCTGCGGGGATCGAAAAATCAGAAGACGTGATATATGTAACAAGAGTCGCCATATCCAAACCGTATTCCGATAACAGTTCCGGGACGACCTGTACCCGGATATAATCTTCCCGGCCACCGGTTACTGACGTTCTTGCAACATTAGGAATCGACGAAATCTCCGGTTCTAACGAATCGTTTACAAAAGAACGGACATCCGCTCCCTTATCAGAGGTAATAGACAATGTCATAGACTGCGCGGCATTGATATCCATAACGATCAGAATAGGATCGGTACATTCATCCGGCAGCCTGCTCTTGATGGTATTGATCTCCTGCTGAAGATCCGTATATGCCTCGTCTATATCTGTTCCATATTCAAAGGAATAGATCATATAAGAAATATTTTCCATGGACTGGGATGTTACGCTTTTCAGGCCTTCAATGGTTGCGCCTACCTGCTCCAACTCCTGTGATACCAGACGATCCACTTCCTCCGGCCCTGCCTGTGGGTACATCGTAAAGGCAATGATCATCGGCAGCTGCATATCCGGCGTCAGCTGCATATTCATGCCTAAAACCGACGCAATACCAAAAATAATCAATGCCAGAATAATGATCACCGTAGATACCGGCTTTTTTAAACATAATTTAGTAAAATTGTGCATGATTCCCCATCTCTGCTACAACCCGACAATCGGGGCGTAAGCGAATTATTCCTGTGATGCATCCGCATCCTATTCTATATCAGAGTCTGATACTGACACATTTGATGTGTCGCTAACCTTGACTTCCAGTCCGTCCCTTAAATCAGACGACCACGTGGTAATGACCTTCATATCTTCCGTAATGCCGCTCAATATCTGCATATTCACATCATCATAAAGACCGGTCTCTATGGATACCTTCCGGACGATATTACCCTCCAGTACATAGGTATAAGACTCGCCGCTTTCATAATAAACACAGTCGATAGGAATTGTCAGTGCCCGATCAGCATGTTTTACCGCAAGCGTAACCTTTACGGAGGTACCCATAATCAGCTGATCCGTATCACCTTTCACAGCCGCCTTGATCGTAAATAATCCCGTCTGCGGATTGACTTGCAGAGGAATCTCTACAACACTGCCATCATATACTACGCCGTTTCTTTCCACCCTGACTTCCTGCCCCAGCGACAACATACGATATGTGCTTTCCGGCACGCCAAAGGACGCTATCGCCCCGTCGTCGCTAATGATCACATATGCCGGATATCCCATCTGCGCGATTCCAAGCTCTTCTACATTTTTGGACATGATCGTACCGGATACCGGAGCTGTCACCTGTGTATAATTTAATTGAAGCCTTGCTGAATCAATCCCCAGCTGTGCCTGCTGCAGTGTCGTGGTAGCGGATGTCTGGGCAGAAGGAATCGTAAAATTATCATAATAATCCAGCTGTGCCTGCGCCAGTTGTTCCCCTCGCAACGCCTGTTCCATATTATAATCAAGATTATCTCTCTGATATATGATACTATCCTTGGAGGAGTCTATCTGGTCCATACTGCTGTCATACTGAGCAATCGCATTATCCAGCTGCTGTTCCGCGCTCTTCAATCCAGACAACGTAGACCTTGCCGCACTTAATGCATTGGATAGCTGATCGCAGGATTCACGCATTACGATCAATTCCTGCGCCGTAATAAGCTTTCCACCCATATCTGCCGGAAGATTATTGTCTGACACCACAGGTAAAGGCGTGGCATCCTGTATCTCTTTCTGAATCCTTGCAGCTTCATATGCGGCATACATATCATTATACTCACGCTGCATACTTTCTATCGCACTTTCGAGACTTGAAATCTGATCCCTAACCTCCAGAAGATCCTCCTTCAAATCCGCCCTGTCTTCTGCAAGATCTGCCTTTGTTTCATCCAGATCCGCAAGCTGGCTGTTAAAATAATCATAGGAATCCTGAATCTGGCTGATTCCCTCCTGTGCCGAAGAAACTGTATTGGCCGCCGAATCTCTGCCCATCTGCAACTGGCCTAACTGGGAATCAATCCCTGACTGCGCCTGTTGGTATGCAATCAACGCATTCTGAAGCTGGAGCTGATATGCCTCGTCGTCAATGGTAAATAACAATTCACCTGCCTCAACGTAATCGCCCTCTTCAAAATAAGTTGCCGTCACTTCTCCGTTGAGCATCGGAACGACAGATACCTGATCTTCATACTCCAAAACACCTACATATTCGCCTTCTACAGCAATATCGGTAATCAAAGGACTTACCGTATCCACCTCTAGAAGCGTTGTCTCCTCAGTCCCGGATATCAGCGAAGCTGCCGTATCCGCCGCCCCACAGCCTGAGAACGCAAACGCAGATAGCATAATGCACACTACCATTAGATCTGCCGTCCATCTCTTTTTCATATGATCAACCATACCTTTCGTCCAAAATTTTATCTAATATCAGCACATTCATCCCATCCTGTACCAATACATCTTCCCATTAGTAATCTACTTTAAAATATGCTACCCCAAAGTAACACATCCATTTTATGACTACTAAATTCCATTGTCAAATACCAAATCAAGGGTTTCACAATTATTTCATAAATACAAAAAATGGCATTTCTATATATTGTATATAGGGATATCGTTTGCTACAATATCTGTTATATTCATCTATGTTTCGATTTATTTAAAATATTTTTTCTATTAAATATGTTGTGGATATGATAAAATGAAAAAATGAAAAATGCGAAACAAATATCGCCCGGCGATTACGACGTTGTAAAATATGAAAATTTCCACGAACTGCTAAAAGGGATCTATGACAATTATTCTGAAAAAACGGCCATAAGATATAGAAAAAACGGGAAAGAAACAAGTATCACCTATGATGCCTTGATCGGACAGATCTCCGATTTGTATTATTTTTATAAAAATAACAATATTCAAGATTGCAACATAGGCATACTATCCGAGAATCGTTATGAATACGTCACTATTTATCTTGCCAGCGTATTTCAGAATGTTATTGCCCCGATTGACCGGGAGCTTACCGCTGACGGTCTGGCTTCTTTGATCAATAAGTTTGACATTAAAGTGTTATTTTACACAGATAAAACCAAAGGAAAACTAGATACTCTTCCGGGAAAGGATACGCTGAAACTGATCAATATAGACGCAGACTATCAGACGATCCTGCAGGATCATTACGCTCCCGACTTATTTTTTAAGGATACGGAGCATACGGACAGCCATAAATTTTCCGTTCTGGCATTTACTTCCGGGACTACCGGCGCCATCAAGGGAGCCATGCTGTCCCAACGTAATATCGTTTCCAATCTGCGAGCGCCTTTATTATATATGCATCTGGAATCCCCCATGCTGCAGCTTTTACCAATGAATCATATGTATGGATTCCATCCCGACCTTTTATCACCGCTTTATAACGGTGATACGATATGCATCAATATGGCGTTAAAAGATATTGCAAAAGATTTTAAGTATTATGATCCGTATTATATCGGCGTTGTTCCTGTTATGCTGGAGGGGATCTATAAAAATATCATCCGTGAAGCAAGACGCCAAAATAAAGAAAAGTTATTCTACAGACTAATTAAAATAAGCAACCGGTTAAGGAAATGCCATATTGATATCAGACGTCTCCTTTTTCAAAACCTAATCAACAAACGGCTTAGGATCATCGTATGCGGAGGCGCTTTCTTAGATCCTGTCTATATTGACAGGTTTGAAGAAATAGGAATTACCGTATTAAACGGTTACGGCATGACGGAATGTGCGCCGCTAATCAGCGTCAACCGGGACAGGCATAATATCCGGGGCAGCGCGGGAGCTGTTATCCAGGGAACAAAAGTTAAGATTGCGGATGACGGAGAAATCTTAGTAAAAGGCTGGAATGTTATGTCCGGTTATTATAATGACGAAGAAGAAACTGAGCTTTCTTTTGTAGATGGATA
Organism: Lachnospiraceae bacterium; assembly: GCA_029062895.1. Classification (GTDB taxonomy): domain Bacteria; phylum Bacillota; class Clostridia; order Lachnospirales; family Lachnospiraceae; genus NK4A136. The sequence continues at coordinate 18,660 of JAIDPF010000010.1, read as the reverse complement.
TTATAAGACCGGGGATATCGGGTATCTGGACGATGACATACTGTATGTCACCGGGCGCAAGAAAAATCTGATCATATTAAAAAACGGAAAAAACTTTTCGCCGGAAGTTATCGAAAAAGAGCTGTTACGGCTTCCCTATATCAAAGAATGTCTGGTGATGGCAGACATCAGAAACTCCGCAGAGATCATTATCGCCAAAATACTGCTTGACAGCAACGCTGATAATAAGGACAACGTCTGCAATCAAAGCGAAGTCGAACAATTAAAAAAGGATATGGAAGCAATCAACCGCACGCTTCCCTCATATATGCGCATTGATGATTTTGAGATCGTTTCCGAAGAATTTGAAAAAACAAGTTCTAAAAAAATTATCAGAAGCAAATACGTTGTGCCGACGGAAACACGATTCAAAAAAATGAAAAATAAAACCAAAGAAATATGATTAAGGAGACGCTATGTTAAACCAACTGAAGACATTAATAAAAAAGAACTATAATATTGATGATATCAGCACAGAGACGAACATCAAAACCGATCTTGGACTCACTTCTTTCGATTTTATTAATTTGATTGCTACTATTGAAGATACCTTTCATATAGAGATCGATGAGGAAAAATACCATTCCATTAATACGGTAGGAGATCTGATCGAATATATTGAAAGTGCCAAGAGCTGATCGTCGTATAAGGAGACATTTCAGGCAACTGCGAAACTCTCATTAGCAGAAAAATTATTGTGCAGCATTGACAAATTCATAAGCAGGTGCTGGGGAGCCGCCGGTACTTAGATGCCGTATTTTGGCATCTTATGTACCGCTGCGTGCGACGCGCAGCGCAAGCGTGCCTGCGATGAATTGTCAATGATGCGCAATAGGAAAGATTTTGTGAGAGTTTCGCAATTGCTTAAAAAGGCATTTATTAAAAAGAAATACAGACAGGGATGCAGAAGAAAAATGGAATTAGCGACAGTTACACAAAAAAAGGACGAAAAACAGTTTTTGAAGTTTCGGAAAAACTTATATCAAAGCAATAAGATATTTATAGATAATAGTTATTTTATGATTCGGGAAGTGTTCCGGAAACAGACAAGCTTTATCAACGGCAAAGAAATCTATCCCATCAATGTCATAGATGACGGCAGGATCGTAAGTCAGGGGATCGTAGTTTTTGCTAAAGATCTGCCGGACTATATCCAGTTATGTTTCTTTGAAAGTCTGCCGGATCAATCCGAAGCCGTGAAGATGCTGTTGGATCAGGCGATAGAAATAGGAAAAAGCAAAGGCTGTAAAAAAATTGTCGTGGGATTGAACGGCCACGTAAATTACGGACTGGGGTTCTTAAGTTCCCATTACGATACGGTCAATTCTTTTTCTGCAACCGCTAATCCCAGCTACTATCATGATTATTTTAAAAGCATGGATTTTTCGGAAATTAAAATGAATACCTATGTGATCCATACAATCGATCAACGACTGGATAGCTTTCAAAAACTATTTGAAAAATTGGATAAAACATATACTTTTCGTAACTTTGATAAAAAGAGATTTAATGATGACGCAAAGATATATACCGATCTTAATAACCAAACCTTTACCAGCCATAGATATTACTATCAAAGGAATTATCAGGAAGATATCGAAATGTTAAAAGAATTATTCCTGTTTATGAAGGAGGATTCCCTGATTTTTGCATTTCAGGGAGATACGCCGGTGGGATTTATCATGTGGTATCCCGACTTTAACGAACTGGGAAAAATAGGGGATATTTTTGGCGCAAAGCATTTTTTCAAAAATATATTTTGTGGCAGCAGGATAAAAACGGCTAAGATCATGGAATACGGGATCCTGGACGAAAACAGGCGATCAGGACTGGCATTAGCCCTGATCAACCAGATTTTTAAGAACTTGAAGAATTACCATATTACCAGAGCGGAAACCTCATGGATCTTAGACGAAAATAAGGATTCCAACAGCTTTTGTCAGGCAATATGCGACAGCAGATATAAGGACTATGTAACTTATGAAAAAGATTTCTGATCAGGAAAAAACCGTTTATGTCAGCGTTCATTTTGACGAGATCAGCGACCTTGTCAAAGATATTCTGGAATATCCCTTTGAAAGCAGGCTGTTAAATCTGTTAAAAGAAGAAAACAAGCTGCGTCAAAAATATGTGTTTATCCAGAAAAATGACGCCTATGCCTTTTTTACGATCTATGAGAATAAAATGAACATCTTTACCTTTGGAAAGCTGAGATGTTTCCTGAAGCTAAAAGTGATCGGTTATCCCTGTTCTTTAAGCAACTGCGGTTTCCTCACCAACGATGAAGAAATGATGTTTGACTATATTAAAAAGATCAAAGGAGCTAAACTTGTATTAAACGTGGGAAATATCAGCGGTTGCCAATCCGTAAGACAGATGACGATCGGGGAGACGCTTCCCACATGTATTCTGGACAGACATCTGGATTCCATAGAGGAATATATGGCTCATTTAAGAAGCCCCTATCGGAGAAGGATCAGAAAAGCAGCAGCCGCATGCAAAGACCTGACCGTAAAGGCAATCAACGACGACAGCATCGATATTTACAGGCTGTACCTGAATACCTATCAGAAATCCGATTATAAGTTAGAGAAACTGGAAAAAGGCTTCTTTGATAAAGTTGACGCCGTCAAGTTGGTATTTTTTAATGGAACCGACCCGGTGGGTTTTACGCTTCTGAAACAGGATCGAAAAAAACTGATCTTTATGCTGTGCGGCATGGACTATGATTATAACACCGCAGACCTATATTATTACATGTTATATCACATCGTATGTTTTGCAATATCCCATGGATGCAGCGCAATCGACTTTGGCCAGACATCGGAAGATACGAAGATGAGATTCGGAGCAAGGCTGGAAAAGAAATATTTTTACGCGCACCATTCTAACAGAATACTAAATACCGTGGCACGGCTCGGAAAAGGACTTTTGGAATACAAATATGATTTTCCGGACTACCGCGCGTTCAAAGAAGAAGGAATTATATGAAAGTATTATTGATCAAACCCGGCTTTAAAAACGTATTTACCAAATTATCCATGATTGTCACGGAACCGTTGGAACTGGAATATATGACCGCTATCTGCAAAAGACAGGGAGTGGAAAGCAGGATCTGCGACTTTACGATCAGGCATACTCCGTTAAAGCGTCTGCTGCGTCAATTTCAGCCGGATATCGTAGCAATGACCGCCAATTTTGTGCATATATACCCCATTAAAAAATATGTTAAGACCATAAAAAATTACAATCCTGATATCCTTACCGTTGTCGGAGGTCCCCATGCGGAAGTGATGCCGGAGGATTTTCAGTTTGAGGGGATCGACATAATCATCCACAGCGGCGGGTTTCAGCCCTTTGAAGCAATCATATCCGAACAGCCTGCGGATTACCGGAATATCAAGGGAATCTGTTATTATGACGGGAATGTATGGCATAAAAACGATCGGGAGATCTTCCGTATTGCAGATCTGCCTTTTCCCGACAGGGAGCATCTGTACCGGAACCAGAAAAGATATAAATACGTGACGGAAAAACCATGCGCGATCCTAAAAGCAAGCTATAGCTGTCCGCATCATTGTAATTACTGCTTTTCCACGCTTTTAAACGGCGGGCAGTATCTTTGCAGGGAGCCGGAAAATGTTGTGGAAGAGATCAAAACCATCGACTGTGACAATATCTGGATTGTTGACGATACATATTATGTTGATGTAAAAAAATTAGAGCGATTTATTGATTTAATAAAAAGAGAGAATATAAAAAAGAAGTTTTTCTTGTATTTCCGTGCCGATTTTATTGCCGGGCATCCGGAATATATGAAAAAACTATCGGAAATAGGCGTCTCCATGTGTGCCGTCGGTCTGGAAGTGATTGATAACGAAGTTTTAAAAAAATATGAAAAGGACAGCAGCGTTGAAATCATCTTAAGTGCAATCCGCATATTAAAGGAATGTAATATTACCTGTATCGGACTTTTTATGATAGATATCGACGCAGAAAAAAGTTATTTTAAAAAACTTTATGAATTTATCAAAAAGTACGAACTTTACTTATCAACGATCTCCATTCTTACTCCTATGCCGGGTACCGCGCAGTATGAAAAATACAAAGACAGGATCGTTACCAACGACTATAGAAAATGGGATTTTGTTCATTTGACCATTAACCCTTCCAAAATGAGCAGGGCTACATTTTATTTTGAATTTTACAAGTTATACGTAAAACAGGCTATGCTGACCTTGAGAAAAAGAGTCCTGCCGTTCCGCTATCTTGGTGCGGCAATCAACGCTTCTCTGGAATATTGGGTGGAAGTAGTCAAAGGGCTGAAAAAATAAGATAAAAATAGACACGGAGGTTGAAGATGAAGTATCAAAAATGGGAAAATCTTGCTCGCAAATATAACCGTCTATGGGTGCAGAAGTATTCTCTGGGTCCCACCAGACGGGAAGTCTTAAAGATCGTACTGCCCAAATTACAGGCTGACGCATCGTTAAAATTATTTGAAGCCGGCTGCGGGACGGGACAATTGATTCAGGAAATTGCCGGTCAATACCCACAGATCAATTATCTGGGAATTGACGCCGCGCAGAATATGATCGAACTTGCAAAGGAAAGCGCGAAGGGAGAAAACATCCGCTTTCAAACATGCCCCATTGAAAATTTTGCCAGTACGGAGAAATACGATATCATTCTCTGTACCCATGCATTTCCTTATTTTCCCAATAAAGAGGAGACCCTTTGTAAATTTGCGGACTTGTGCAATCCGGGAGCGACAGTCATCATCGTCAATTCGTCCACAAACAGCTTCAAAGACCTGATGATCAATTTCTTTTTGAAGGCAACCACAAGTAAAGCAAGATACCTGTCAGTAAAGGAAATGAAAGTTCTTTTTCAAAATGCCGGATTAAACCTACGGGAAGTAAAGGTCATACGGGAAAAATTCTATATGCCCACGATCGCGTTATTTCATCTGGAGAAGTAACAACCCTGTGCAATAAACTATTGACCACGACAAAGTCATAAAAGCAACACGGAGACTGATTATGAACATATTATTAATACGTCCAAAACCGCATAAAGACACGATAGGGCTGCAGAATCTGATGATCTGCGAACCACTGGAATTGGAATATATCGCATCCAACATCAGGACGCACGGACATAAGTCCATCATCATCGATATGATTCTCGAAAAAAGGGATGTTACTTACTTTGTCAAAAAATACCGTCCACAGGCAGTGGGCATCACCGGATATATCGCCCATGTAAACGTTATTAAAAAATATGCGGAGGAGATCAAAGCATATGATCCCGCTATTCAAGTGCTGGTCGGTGGGGTGCATGCGGAAGTTAATCCCGAAGATTTTGAATCGGAAAACATCGATTATATCATCCGTGCCAACGGATTAAAAACAATTACGGAAATCCTTGACCGTCTGGAACAGAAATCTGCTGCTTCTGATCTTCCCTGCATCTACCGGAAAAATGGAGAAAAGCCCCATAAAGAAACCTGCTTTTCTTATGCCTTTCCCGACAGAAGTAAAGTGGACCGCTACCGCTCCAAATATTATTATATGTTCCACCGCAACTGCAGCCTTATCAAAACTTCTTTCGGCTGCCCCTATCAGTGTGCCTTCTGTTTTTGCAGGCAGATCACTGACGGTAATTATTTTACCAGAGATCTGGAAGATATCATTGCGGAATTAAAGACCATCAGAGAAACGGAAATTTATATTGTTGATGATGACTTTCTTGTGAATAAAACCCGCATTCTAAAATTCTGCCAATTATTAAAGCAGAATCATATCAAAAAAAGATACCTGATCTATGGCAGGGCGGATTTTATTGCAGAAAACGAGAATGTTATCAAGGCGTTTAAAAAAGTAGGTCTGCGCGCTGTTATTGTCGGTCTGGAATCCTGCGACAGCAAAGAACTGAATGATTATCATAAAATGACGCAGGTTGCCGTAAACGAAAAGGCAGTCGGTATCTTAAAAAAATACGACGTTGAATGTTACGGGACCTTTATCACCGGGATTGACTGGAAAAAAGAAGATTTTAAGGCATTGGAACGCTGGATCAAAAAGCTGGGCATCGTATTTGTCAATTTACAACCATTGACACCGCTTCGGGGAACAGAGCTTTATGAAAGATACAGAAAAGATCTTATCATCAGGGAAGACGAATATGAAAAATGGGATCTGGCGCATCTTGTCGTAAAGCCGACGTACCTATCCGTAAGAAAATATTATTTTTATACGATGATGCTGTATTATCAAATCATGGTCAATCCCAAAAGCGCCCTGTATATGATCAAAAAATATGGCATAAAAGATACTTTAAAATTAAGTTTCGGTGCATTTAAAGTGAATATACAATATCTGGAAAAACTGATTGGGGAGTAAATTATGGGAGAGAAATTAAAAGTATTACTCATAAGACCCAAATATTCATCTATTGTCGCAAATTTGGAACCATTAGGGCTGGAATATTTGGCCGGGTTGTGCAGAGATTTAAAAATAGAGTGTGAAATATTAGATGAATTTCAACACTCATGGTTCTTTCGATATAACAGAATTGTCCGTAAAATAAAAAAGAATGGATATAATTTTATAGGTTTTAACGCAAACGCAAATACGGTCGACTACATATTGGGAAGATCCAGACAGCTAAAGAAAAAGTTCAAAGATATCACGATCATGGTTGGAGGACCTGAAGCGGAATTGAATTATAAAGACTTTTGTACTGACGATATCGATCTTGTCTATCATGATAATGGACTTCAGACATTGAAAAATATGTGGGAGAGCAATCTTAAGGAGGAGGTACTGGAGGAGCAATCAGGAATATGCTATAAAAGGGAGAATGAATGGGTCATAAAAGAGAAAGGAAAACCTGTAAACGGTTTTATTGTAAAGCCGGACAGGACTGAATTTTACAGAGGATTAAAAAAGAACTTTATTTTTTTAAAAGGGAAATATGCTATCAGTAAGGCATCCTTTTCCTGTCCGTTTCATTGTAGCTTTTGTTATTGTACCAAAATGAACAGCGGAATATATACCGAAAGAGATATCGATGAGGTTATCGAAGAGGTTGAGTCAATTGATCATGACAAAATATGGTTTGTAGATGATACTTTTTTCTTTCATAAAGAGAGAGTAAAATTATTTTGTGAAAAAATAATTGAGAAGGGTATTAAGAAGCAGTTCATGGCTTATGCCAGAGCAGATTTTATTGCAAAAAATCCGGATATTCTGCCTCTGGCATACCGCGCCGGATTCAGAGATCTGCTCATAGGGCTTGAAGCTGTAAATGATGAGCAGTTAAAGGAATATAATAAGCAGACTTCTAAAAATGACAATATTTTAGCCATAAAACACTGCCATGAAAATAATATTGTCTGCAATGGCCTGTTTGTGATCAGCCATAAATCAACGAAACAGGACTTCAGAAAACTTTTTGATTTTATAAAAGAAAACAATCTGCTTTGGCCGTTATTTGGCATATTTACTCCATACAAAGGTACAGATGCTTATGAGCAATACAAAGATCAACTGATCAACTTTAAGGCAAAAAACAGAGACGGGCTGCATGTAACCATCCCCCCTGAACATATGAGTGCATTTATGTTTCAGATAAGATTTTATTGGCTTCATGTTCTGACCTATCCAAAAGTAATGGTAAGGACATTATTCCACTCTGCGTATGATACTAAGAAAAAGGGATGGTTTTGATTCATCTTAAGGGGGTAACAAATGAAAAATACTCATAAAATTTTATTGATTCAACCTACGCCCTATGACCAATACGGCAATCTGGTGAAAAAGAGCCGGTTATATTTTGTGGGACTGGCATTGCCGCTGCTGGCGGCGCTTACCCCGGAGGACATCGATGTTGAACTTTGTTATGAGACGATAGAGGAAGTTCCCTTTGATACGGATGCTGATCTGATCGGCATCAGCAGCATGGGACACGCCGTCATGAGGACAATCGATATCGCCAAAAAGTTCCGGGAATTGGGAAAGACTGTAGTCTTAGGCGGATATATGGTAAGCCTGATGCCTGACGAAGCGTTAAAATACGGTGACTCCGTCATGATCGGCGACTCTGAGGAAACCTGGGGCGAAATGATCGAAGACTTTAAAAACGGGACTCTCAAAAAAATATATAAGAAAAAACTGACCGAACTGAAAACACCGCTGCCCCGCTATGAAATGTTATTAGATAAAAAAATAGGAAATTTCCTGCCGGTCCAGGCAGGCAGAGGCTGCCCGAAAACCTGTAGCTTCTGTTCTATTTATTGTCTGTATCAGGGACAATATTTACAAAGAGAGATTTCTGAAGTGATCAGGGATATCAAAAAAATAAAAGAATTGGGATTTCGGCAGTTTCTATTATTGGATGATAATATTTTCTCCGACAGGGATTATGCCATCAGATTATGCGCTGAGATCAAAAAGTTAAAAATGAAATGGATGACGCAATGCTCCATTGATATTGCAGGGGATGAAGAATTGTTGGATATCATAGCCTCCAGCGGCTGTTACGTCTTAAGCTTCGGTCTGGAAAGCATCAGCAAGGAAAGCCTGCTGGGAATGAGCAAGGCATGGGCTGATCCCGCAAAATACCCGGAGCAGATCAAGATCATCCGAAAACATGGCATCGACATTTCCACGGAAATGGTCATCGGCGCGGAGGGCGATACCTTAGAATCCATCAGGGAAACAGCGCGGTTTATCGAAGAAAATCATATTGCGGTGCCTAGATTTTATATTTTGACGCCGATCCCGGGAACAAAATATTGGGATGAAATGAAACAGCAAAACAGGATCTATAATACGGATATGTATTCCTATAATTCCTGCGAAGCCGTACATATCCCTAAGAATATGACACCAGAAGAACTGACAAAAGCGTACTGGGATCTTTACAATGATGTTTATTCTATTAAATGCATCCTGAAACGGACGCTCCTTACAAGATCCGTCTTACGGAGACCTTTTCAGACATTTTTTTACTTCTTTGTAAATCTGTATTACAGGAAGCAGATAAAACATGGGATTGTGCCAAATATCGTATGAAAATGATAAATATATTTGTTATTTGGGTTGCATTGTGCTACACTTAATTTGAGTCGCAGCAGAGTTGCGACATGAGAGATTAATGAAATTTAGGCAGGAAAGGAAGATATAACATTGAGTAAATTTATTTTAAGCTGTTGCTCTACCGCAGATTTATCCAAAGAACATTTTGAAGCACGCGATATCTCTTATATCTGTTTCCACTATGAATTAGACGGGGTGCAGTATCCTGACGATCTCGGACAGTCCATGCCATTTGATCAATTCTATCAGGCGATGGTCGATGGCGCCGATACCAAGACTTCACAGGTTAATGCAGATGAATACGAAACCTACTTTAGAAAATTTTTGGAAGAAGGTCATGATATCCTGCATCTGACCCTCTCCTCCGGAATTTCCAGCACCCTCAACTCCGCCATGATTGCTAAAAATACGCTGCAGGAAGAATATCCTGACCGGAAGATCTATGTTGTGGATTCTCTGGGAGCATCCTCCGGTTACGGACTTCTGATGGATCAACTTGCAGATCTTCGGGACAAAGGAAAATCCATTGATGAGGTCTTTCAGTATGCGGAAGAAAATAGATTAAAATTAAACCATTGGTTCTTCTCCACCGACCTGACTTTCTATATCAAAGGCGGACGTATCTCGAAAACTGCAGGCACAGTAGGAACCCTTTTAAATATCTGTCCCTTACTGAATATGGACAATCTTGGTCGTCTGATCCCACGATTTAAGATCCGCACCAAGAAAAAAGTTATCGCGACAATCGTGGAAAAAATGAAAGAATATGCGGATCAAGGCGTGAATTACCCCGGTAAATGCTATATCTCGCAGTCTGCCTGCTATGAAGACGCTCGCGCTGTTGCCGATCTGGTAGAAAAAGAATTTCCCCATCTGAACGGCCGGGTGGAAATCAATTCCATCGGTACTGTCATTGGCAGTCATACCGGTCCCGGCACAGTGGCATTGTTCTTCTGGGGAAAAGAAAGGGTTGATTAATCCCGGTCTTTATTGTGGATCATAGCGTTTAGAGACCGCTTTCAGGTGTTCTATGATCGGAAGGTGCTGCGGACATACTCCTTCGCACTGACCACATTCCACACAGCTTGACGCCCTTCCAAACTCTTGTGTCAGAAGATCATAATTGGTCAGATTGACTGTCCATCCTTTTTCCGCAGATTCCCGCATATCTTCATTATAAAGCGAGAAATACTGCGGAATTGCTATTTTCTGCGGGCAGCCTTCCGTACAATAAGAACATCCGGTACATGGAACTGTAATCTGTCCATTAATAATATCCGCCGCCTTAAATACAAGTTTCTTTTCTTCTTCACTCAAAGGCTGAAAATCTTCCATCGTTGCAAGATTATCTTCCATCTGCTCCATATTGCTCATTCCGGAAAGAACCATCATAACATTGTCAAGGGATGCCGCATATCTGATCGCCCAGGAAGATATAGACCGCTCCGGCGCGTAGTCCTTCAGAAGCTTTTCTGCTGCCTCCGGAAGCTTTGCCAGCGTTCCGCCCTTCACCGGCTCCATAACAATGATCGGAATATTATGTTTTACCGCCACTTCATGACATGCACGGGCATGTACCCATGGGCTTTCCCAATCCAGATAATTCAGCTGCAGCTGTACAAATTCCATATCAGGATGCTTCGTCAGGATCTCATCCAGAAGCTCCGGCGTATCATGATAGGAAAATCCCATATGCTTTACCAGCCCCTGTTTTTTCTTTTCCCGAATCCAGTTGAAGCAGTCATATTCTTCATATTTATGGATGCTTCCCGATTCGATACCATGCAAAAGATAATAGTCAAAAAATCCTGCGCCTGTATTTTCCAGCTGCGCGTTAAAGATCTTATCCCGATCCTCAAATGAATCAAAAAATCCACTATGCAGTTTAGAAGCAATGGTAAAACTCTCTCTGGGGTAACGATCCACCAAAGCGACCTTTGCTGTCTTCTCGCTCTGAAAACCACAGTACATCCATGCCGTATCAAAATAAGTAAATCCTCTGGCAATAAACGCATCCACCATCTTCTTCACTTGTTCTACATCGATGCTGCCCGCATCGCTTTTGTCAATCAGCGGCAGACGCATTAATCCGAATCCCAGTTTTTTTGCTTGATCCATAGCCAATCCTCCATTTTTACATACTTATGCTGTCGCATTTTAAAGTTCTTTAGTTATTATAAACTATTTTGATTGGCTTGAACAGTATGTTCTGCTATGTCTCTTGCAAACAATATACCAAATATCCATCTCACAATAGGTTGGATAATGAAAATCTGAGAAAAGAACGCAAACGGTAAATTGAAGCACACAAGCTTCAGCCAATTAGCTAATAATGTTAAAATATGAAAACCTGAATAATATGGATAATACATCCCTGCTGCTAAAAGGCTCATCAACGGACACATAATTAAAACAGTACAACTAATAATCACGGTTTCAAAAATCATGGGGTGATTCCTTCTTGGATCAAACATCCTGCACGCCATTTTGAAGGACAACGGACTTCCCAATAGACACTCAAGCAAATATGCAAGGCAAAGCTCAACAACTATGACCGCCCATATGGGAAACATGCCCCCAAACATATAAACGCCTCCCTGCGCGTTGATAGCATGAATAACGCTATCTGCTCCTGTTACCTGCATCAGAGTGTTTCCATTAACGACATACAAGCTATAAAATACATATCCGTGTACGGTAATTAAAACTGTGAGGAATGCAAATACCATCCTCTGAAATTGATTTCTTGGCATAACTTTTTCTCCTTTTCTGGCATAAAAAAACACATGCCACCCCGCTGCTCACTAATCCGGTGATACCTTATCTTTACGAGATTACATACGTACCGTGATCAGATTTACGTGCGAAGCACTACATGTGTCGTTTATGTTTTATTTAATTCACAAAATAGAATAACAGATTTTTTTTAGCCGCGCAAGCGTTTTTTTCTCTTTAAGATCAATACAGCGGCAACAAAAATAAGTAATAATTCAGCTAAAACAATGATTGTTCTGCAAAAAATCATTTGATAAAATGACTCAACTTCAGATAGCCGATGTAACGCATCCGAATATAAAACTGCTAAATAAAGCACCGATATGGGAACAAAAATCCCCCGATAAGTATCCTCCATCCTTTTGTCCATTTTATAGAACTGTGTAACTATGATCGCCATATTGAGAAGGAATATCGCAATTAATTGAACATTCAGAAATGGTCCCACAGAAGATGCGTCCATATGAAATGGCATGACTCCATTTCCAACCATAATGACAGTAGAACATGTGACCAGAATGATCCAAATACCTGAAATAACCGATATCATCAACAGAGTTCGATTCACTTTGCTATCCTTTTTTGTCACATTATCTTTTTCGGTAAGATTACTCTTTTCATTAAAGTTACCTTTTTTAATCCCATATAGAAGAATCATTAATATGACTGCCAATGAAATCAGATAAATCATTCCTGAATGATTGCCGAGCAAACTGCTACCTCTCAATGCGTTACATCCTATCAAACAACTATATATTATAATCATTATTCCAATGGCAAAATGCACGATCTTCTTCCGTTTCGCCATTTCCTGCAATCTGGACAATCGCACTATTTCAGTGAATGCGGTCTCATCGTCTGCCTGTATTTCTCCCACAACGATATCCTGTATCTTAAGATCAAGAACATTGGATAAACTCTCCAATAATCCGATATCCGGAAAACTCTCTCCGGTCTCCCAGCGTGACACTGCCTTATTGGTAACCCCAAGCAGCTCACCTAATTCGCTTTGGGTATAATTCTTTCTTGTTCTGGCATCTTTAATGAGTTCACCTGTTTTCTTTTTATCCATAAAACACCGCCCCCTATCCTTTGATAATTTTATCCTATCAAGGATCTTCCTAAACGGCAATCCATTGTAACGAGAACCCCCTATTTAAAAGGATTCCCGGCAAACAGGAATCCAAATCAATGAAACTGCTTACCGTGGAATTACGTTCTTATCATACATTATTTTACTCCCATTTCGGAATTGTGTACCCATAAAAAACAAGTTATAATAGCATTAACAAATCGAAGTTCATAGGAGACAGGAATGGGCAGAAAAAAAGCGATTGTCCTTTATTTATTTGGAACTTTAGGACAAATATGGATTGTTTGCTTTTTAACTTTTATATTACGCAGTCATGGAATGAATGTGAATTTTACAACGCCTATTGGAGTAATTGCTATTGGAATCGGTGGAATTTCTTCTGCATTATGGGGAATAATTATTGCGGTTAAATACAATAAGTATCGTTTAAAGTACATATTAAGAGATTTTTTTCGCATACGGCAAAAATATTCTAATTACTTATTCGTACTTATATTTTTAAGTTTAGATTTTTGCTATGTACTATTTGGCGGTAAACTTCAGATAAGTGTATGGTATATTCCTGTTTTATTATTTTTGAAAGCAATTGTATTTGGAGGCATAGAAGAAATTGGTTGGAGATATACTTTTCAACCCATTTTGGAAGAACGATTTAGCTATATTACGTCAACGATAATAACATTTTTTGCGTGGGGAGTGTGGCATTTTTCATATTTCTATATTGAAGGTACATTATCACAAGTACAGGTGATTTATTTTTTAGCTGGATTATTGGTTAATTGCTTCATTTTATCTGCATTATATGCAAAAAACAATAGTTTATGGATATGTGTAATGACACATTCTCTTATTAATGTTTTTTCGCAATTAGCAGTAGGTGGTAATCAATATGTAATATTTATTTGTAGAATAGTTATTATAGCAATAGCCGTTATCCTTTCAAATCATGAAAGAAGGAAAGTAAAATAAATTCCGATCACTGTCTTTCCCGTCAGCGGATTTTTCTTTATTATTCTTTTCAAAATTTTATTTAAATATTTGACATTCACCATAGAACATTCTATACTATCTTCATAATTGGTAAATGCTTCAAACTTGGACAACTGGCGTCCTATGTTCGACTGTGTCACGAAGCATTTATCAATTTTTCTTTTTGTACAGCTAAATTTTTATTTCTAAATACATATTATGTAATTAATAAAATTACTCTCTTTTCGGAATTGTGTGCCCGCAAAAAATCAATTATAATTACACTAACAAATCGGAAATTATGGGGCTAAAAATGAAAGTATTTTATACAAGTGAACGGGGAATATGGCGAAAGTGGCTTTCCGAACATTTTGAAACGGAAAAGGAAGTATGGTTCGTTTTTCCGATGAAGGGATCGGGGGACAAAGCGCTTTCATATAACGATGCGGTGGAAGAGGCGCTTTGCTTTGGCTGGATTGACAGCACCATAAAACATATTGATTCAACACATCGCGCACAGCGGTTCACTCCGAGAAAAAAAGGCAGTCCGTATTCACGCCCCAATATTGAACGGCTGATTTGGCTTGACGAGCGCGAAATGATTCATCCAAGTGTGAGAGATGGCGTATTGCCCGTCATTTCTGCGCCGTATGTTTTCCCCAAGGATATAATTGATACCATAAAAGGGGATCCGGTTGCATGGGGGAATTATCAGCAATTAGCCGAGCCATACAAGCGCATTCGTATAGCTTACATCGATGTGGCAAGGAAACGCCCTGTTGAATTCAAAAAACGACTTGAAAATTTTATTAAAAAGACACACGACGGGAAATTGATTATCGGGTTCGGTGGAATAGACAAATATTACAATTAAGATTTCAAATTCCAGTTTGTACAGTAGTTAAAAAGGAGTAAAATTATTTTAACCGGAACTACAGAGATTGGAGGATTAAAATTGTGTTAGTGCATGAATTTGTTAACGGAAATAAGCCGATTATGGTTTTGATACATGGAGTTTTGACGCCATGGCAGATATGGATGCCGCAGATTATGACATTCAAACAAAAATATAATATCTACACAATTGCGCTTAATGCACATACAGAGGAGGCAGCCAGCGAATTTGTTTCGGTACCGGCAGAGGCGGAAGAAATTGTAGAGTATTTTAAGGCGAAGAATATCGATACCTTAGATATTTTATGCGGTATTTCTCTCGGCGGGAAAATTGCTTTTGAAATTTGGAAAGGGGATAAACTAAATATTCATAATCTTATTATGGATGGTGCGCCTTTAGTGGCATGCCCCAAATTTGCAGTACATATTATGATAAATAATTATAAAAGCATTATTCGTAAATCAAAGGCGCGTGATAAGAAGGTTATAGAAAGCTTCAAGAAAGAATTTCTGCCCGAAAAATATTTGGACAGTTATCTAAAGATAGCAGATCTTATGTCTGATAAATCTATAGAAAACATGATAGGTTCCGCTTTTGCAGGTGGTAAAATAGAGGGTGTTAAAAATCAAAGCAGAATACTTTTCATTCACGGAACCAAGGGGAATGAGGTGTTATCCAGAAAAGCCGCCAACCTTATGAAAAAATACTATCCTGTAACAGAGGTTGTTTGTTTTCAAGGAGATGTTCACTGTTACAAGGTAATCTATGAGCCTGAAAAATGGATAGAGGTTGTGGAGAAGTTTTTGGAAGATCATGATAAGTTTTTTAAGGGCAAGCTGAATTATTTTATTAAAATTAACCCTATTACGCCAACTGCATTGGCTAAAAAATGAGAAATGGTGCTTACGATGATGTTATTTGATCTCTTATAAATAATTCCATAAAATACAGCATTGACAGCAATAAAGAATAGATCATATAATACCACAGCAACGCTTCCAACGGAAAAATGACATAAAGAGAACAGACTTGCTGTGATCAGCAGCGCCGCAACAAACGGTAAGCGTTTTGACAGGTTCTTCAGAAAAAATCCTCTCCATGCGATTTCTTCACCCAAAGCTGCAATGATTAGCTCCGCCACTAAAACGATGATTTGTTCAAAGGAAAGAAAATCCGTGCGATCAGATAGATGTTCTATAAATTCAGGAATCCACATTTTTGCAGATGCATAACAGATAATATTCATCACAACCGGCATAAGAATAAAAAGATCGGTCTTCCAGTCTTTCAGCAGCTTAGGAACTGCTTTCAGACTTATGGTCTCTTTTTCCTCCGGCTCTCTTGTAATAAAATAAAAAATGATACCGATGATCAATGTTACACTGCTCAGGTTCACACTATCATTTCCAAATAATACTAATAATCCTGAAAAAGAAAACACGATCATAAGCAGCATTGCTATTAAACTTAACTTATTTTTGTTCATTTTTTGCCTCCATGTTGCGACTGTTTTTTATGGCTCTGCGTTTTGCAATAGCTATTGCTGTCGGGATGCCAACATACCAAAAAATACATTTCTTAGCATCTTCTTACTTTGTTCCTCATCATATTTCATGGCGTTATTTGCCAGCAGACTGGCAAGACCATGGGCTATTGTAAAGAATGTAAGGAACATTTCTCTGGCTTCCTTCGCATCACAATCAAGACCTTTTGATATCAAAAGGATAATGTCTG
The DNA here is from genome assembly GCA_029062895.1 of Lachnospiraceae bacterium. GTDB lineage: Bacteria > Bacillota > Clostridia > Lachnospirales > Lachnospiraceae > NK4A136. The sequence continues at coordinate 2,051 of JAIDPF010000010.1, read as the reverse complement.
AAAGATCCGGATTTTCCATAAGTGTCGCTATATCCATACCCCCAAATTGATTCGTCTGAAACAAAAAACGAAAAAGATTCTTCTCTTCCTGCCCGAAGCGCACATAATTCAACCCCAGGGAAAGCATTGCATTTTCATCGCCATCCTCCGGCATAATGTATGCCGTATGATATTTGTCCGCTTTTCTGTATACAGCTTCTCGAATCTCATCTACCGTTTTAAAATTATATAAAACCGGCTGCGTTGAACATTTTAGGTATTCAGCAATGGTTCTGACATTTAGATTCTCATGTCCTTTGCTTCTAATAATCTCAAAGGAAGCGTTAAGGATCATCTCCTTCGTAATCTTTGTTTTAGGCGGCATATTAATTTCTCCACAATATAATCATTGTTATATAACATATATTATATATCATCCATACTTCTCAGTCAATACAAATAAACCAAATTATACTCAGATCATTTTAAGATTTCCTATATAATTTATCCTTGATTATTTAAACATTCTAAAATTGGAGCAATGTATTTTTTATCAGAAATATCGTAGGAAGAAGAAATCATTTTTATCATAGCTTCATCCCCTTCCGTCTTATCTTTTTTTGCTTTTAAAACTTTTAAAAGCATCTTCATCATAAACCTTGATGGAAATGACATTTTCTCATAATTTAATCCTCCCGGACAATAAAATACATGTATCCTTTCCCATTCTTCCTCATTAAAATTCCGTCTAAGAGTCGTCTCTAAATCAGGATTTTCTAACGGGCTTGCTCCGACACAATACACAATTAGTTTTTTATCATTCCATTGATGCATCTGTCTTTTAAACCAGCTAAGCATCTTGATGTTTCCTGCACATGCCCAGCCTCCGAAAATGACAGCATCATAATCATCCATATTTTTCTTTTTAGCCTCACCTAATTCAAAACAATCCGCGCCGCTTTCTTCTGCTATCCACTCTGCATATCGTTTTGTAAAACCTGTCTGAGAATTGTAAATTACAATAGTTTTCACTTTTTTCATTTCCTCCCTTTCCTTTTCAATTATCTTCTATAGAATCACCAAACGATTCGGTTCCACATGGCAAGTCAGAAACAGCACTTCCACGCCTGCCGCTTTCGCCTCTTTCCATGCCTCCCCAAACTCCGGGTGCGTTTCCATATTCGGCCGCACCTCCGTCACTCCGTCCATCTGTATAACAAAAGCAAGGGACGCTTTATAGCCATCCCTTACTGCTTTCGTAAGTTCCCGAAGATGCTTGATACCACGCTCTGTGGGCGCATCCGGAAAATATCCGATACCGTCTATCTCCAATGTACAGCCTTTGACTTCCATCAGGTGGCGCTCCGGTTCTCTTTCTCCCTTATACCGTTCCATATAAAAATCGATTCTGGAATCTCCGTAAGTATATTCCGGTATCACTTTATCAAAATCCTGCCCTGCCAGCCATTCCCTGACCGCATGATTTGGAGCCTGACTGTCAATATTAAAAAGTATGCCGTTTGCTTTCCTTACCGCCACAAGATCATACCGTGTCTTCCTTTCCGGCTTTCCCTGCTCCGTCAGATATACTTCACATCCCGGAATTAATAATTCTCTGCATCGACCGGTATTTTTCACATGAACCATTTCTTTACGTCCGTTGATCTCCACTTCGGCAATAAAACGATTGGGACGGCGCAGAAAAGTGGCGCGGGTAATATTGTCGTATTCCATAGTAAAGTATTTTTATTCCTCCGTACTTACATAGCTTGTAGAACCCATAACTATAATTTAAAATATTCAATGCTTTTTACCAGTTCATCGGCTATTTCACGCAGTCTTCCCGCACTGGTGGAAACCTTCTCAAAGGCGCCTGCCGCTTCCTGAGTTGCGTCATAGGTTCTCTGGGTTCCGGAAGCGTTATCCTGCGCAATCTCCGACAATTCTTCCACAGCCCGCACCACTTCATTACGAGACTGTTCCAAACGCTGAGCACTGCCCTTAATCATTTCGATGCCATGCATGGATTCATCGATTTCACCCAAAACTTCCCTGACAATGCTCTGGGTATC
>JAIDPF010000001.1 GCA_029062895.1 Lachnospiraceae bacterium | reverse complement strand
TTCATTAGTATTTTCTTGCAATGATTTACTGCGATCCTGTTGATCCATGGAACAAATTTTTCAGCATCATTAAGAGAGGTTAGTTTCTCATAGGCAGTTATGTAAACGTCCTGCATCACATCCTTTGCATCCTCCTCATTGCCAAGAATGCTAATGCAGGTAAAATACACCTTTTTGCAGCTTATGGAATACAGTTCTTCAAATGCCGCTTGATCTCCCTGTTTTGCCTTATCAACTAACTCTACCATTTGCTTTTCTTCCATTTTCATCTTAATCCTCCAATCCGCCTTCGGCGACTTTTTTCATAGTCTGCGGGTTTCGTCCGTCTGACGCAATGTTACCTCCTCATATATATAGATACCATTTTTTTATAAAATATTGGGTTTTTTTTCAAATTTACCAAAAAATAACAGGCAGACCCCTTCCTGCCTGCCATTATCATTATAAGTCCGCAGCGCTAAGCTCGATTCCGCTTTGCTTCATCTCGCTCACGGGCTTCGCCCTATGCTCACTCATGAAATCATATGCCGCCTGTAAGCAAGCTTCCAGCGGCATATAATTTCACTCACTCGCGCACTGCTCATTGCTTACGTGGACATTATTCCAGACAGTCCAACAGAAACTCCCTATATGTAGGCGGTATTCCTTCTTTTTTCAGATCATACGGGCCATACAGCACGATCTCCGGTCTTCCTGCGCCATAATCCCGATAAACCTTTTGGACAAATTCTATAAATTTCATCCAGACGCATCTGACCGTTTCATACCATGCATATTCTTCCTCCCCGCATTGCGGATCATGGCAGAAATATTTCGCCCCTTGTATTTCTTTTTTGATTTTCTTTTCTATCAGTAATTCCATTTCCTTTTCGGTGATCGTAAGATGGTACTTGTCGCCTGACATACGGTATCCCAAGGTCTCCTCAAATATTCCGCGCATCAGCGCATCATAGGTATAGTCCACCAGATACAGTCTGTGACCAGCGCGGCGATGGGGATCATCCTTTAAATACAATATCGGTTCCACGACATAATAGTTCATGTTATCATTGGGAAAATCCTCTCCAATCGGGGCATCAGTAAGCAATGCGTAATTAGTCAAATAAAATTCCATCTCCGGATCTGCCGAACATCCGCTACACCAATCCTGAATTTCTCTCCGAAGAAGCATTTTTCCGTTCTGTATCAGTTTTTCATGATTTATATACAGACTGGACATTGGGGGTTCCTCAACTTTTAACAGGCTCCTGAAGATCTCCGGCAGATCTATGCCGCCTTCCTCGCAGTTCTTCTCCAATCTGCCATTTTCATAAGACGGATAGACCATCCTGACCATATCCAGAAGAAGCCTCCGATCCAATGTTCCATAGATGCTATGATACTCACCTTCCGGCGTGTGCATGATCGTATGGCACCACACCGTCTCCATAAAGCTCTTACCTATGAGTTGCACCTTATTCTCATCCTCCATAAGCTTCATATGTTCCTCTTCATCTCCCCGGTGCAACGTAAGGGCATACTCTTCTTCGATCCGGGATATCAGTTTCTTGTACTCCTCATAGGTAATCCCCTGCCCGTCGGCATCCGCCTCCTCTTCCTCCATGAACTGCCAATCCTCCGGCGTCTCCTCGCACAGACAGCATGCTCCATATACCGTCACTTCCACTGTTTCCTCTTTCTCCGCCTTATTCAGCCAGTAGAATACTCCTTTCACCGTATTTAAGCAGTTCCGCATCAGGCTGTAATAGACTGCCCGTACATCCGGATATTTCGGTTCTTTCCGGCGCACCAGATCACTCCAACGTTCCTCTATGTCTGCCGATGCCGCGGCGCACGCCTGCGCCCCCGTTATCCTTAATACATACTTTTCCTCATAAAATTCCACCTTTCCATATGGTTCAAAGATCTCTCTGATAAAACCGTCATAAACCTCTGCACGGATATACAACCAGTGACTCTCCCGTTCGTCGTCGTCCCATTCCGCCCTTGACGGTTCTATCACATAGAAAAATTCATCTTTTTGTTCACGTTCAGGAAACACAATGCCATGCCGAAACATCTCATCGGAACAATAAAAGATCCACTCGTCATCACTATCCCATTCCCGCAGCGATATCTGCAGCAGACGCCATTTTCCCTGACGGATCAATTCCTTCCTTGGCACATCCATCTGATAACGCGTCAATCCCACACGATACTCCGCCATAATCTGATCCTCTGCGCTTCCCGTATCCTCCTGTGCTTCCCGGTCAAGACGTTCTCGAATCTTTTGAAATGTACGATCCACTTCCTCTATAAACGGAATATTTCTCCTTTGGCATTCCCGTTCCAGCGCGCCGTCCTGATAAACCGGAAATACATCTTTACACGCATCCATAAAGATCACCTTGCGAAAGGGTATCTCTTCAAAATGAAAGTCGGGATCGTTGTCGCCAACCCGCTGATCCTCAAAGATCCTGTTGAAGACCAATACCAGAAAACTGTCCAGTCCATCCGTCAGCTTGATATCATAACGCTCTTCCATACTCAGCAACGTGTCTTCGATCGCTTTAAAATGTACTATTGTCATCCTTCCTTTCTCTCCTTTTATCCTTTTTGCCAACTTGTTCACCAAAAAAGCAGCCATTTAAGCTGCAATTCTGGCATAACGCTCACTATTCAGGATATCCATCATAAGCGCATAGGGCGAAAACCCTTCCCCCGCTATCATGGAAAAGATCCGAGGCGTCACTCCCGAAACCAATGCCACCCCCTGTTCATTCTGTGTAACCGGCTGTTGTCTGTTTCTGCTTGCAACATTCCAGAAAATGATATCAGGAAGCTTATATCCGTGTTCCTCATACTTTTTCTGCGCATTCTTAAAATTAGTTACAGAGGCGTCCTCAGCACAGATATCAAATTCCATATCGGATATGATAACGAGTTTTGCGGGAAGCTCCTTTTGTGGAACCCTATTTTTAACCGCCGCGTTAAGGATCAGGTCAAATACCGCTTCTATGTTGGTATTTGCCACCTCGTTAAAGGACGCCACATAGCGCAGCCGGTCCGCAAAAGTATCGCCTTTGATCTCAATCAATTGCGGACTCTCAGAAAACTCAATAAAACAGTTTCTAAAACTTCCTTTATTACGCTCCGCAAAATATAATCCCAGCGACAATGCCACTGCCCCTGGAACCGGTTTTCCAGCACAATACATCGAATCTGACGTATCTATGACCGCAATCGCGTTCTCGTCTCCTCCAAAATCCGGCAGGGACGCCCATGTGGCATTTAATACATCTTTCTCATCCTGCGTGATATCACGCATAAAGCATCTGTCACCCCATCCCCAGCCTATATTCAAGTACGATTCTACAAGTTCATATGGCGAAACATGATCCGCATGAAGAACTGCTTCGCCCAGAGATACTCTGGAAATAAATTCCCGGTATCTCTCAGCGTCGTTTCGCAGGAACGCTTTTCTGTATTTGAACATTGCCCTGGACGGCTGTTTTGCATAATCAAAGCTGTAATCCCTTTCTCGGAGATTATTTTCAATGATCCGAATGTGCGCGCGGAGAGCCGTCAGCGCCTTCCTGTATGCCGCGTCATTTAATCCTAAACCCCGTGCTATCTTTTTGGCGTTCTTTACCGTCTGCGCATTTGATGCATTAACAGAGGGAAGCCATTTAGCCAGCAGCGAAACGCTGCCTTCCGCTTCCATCATGCACATATCCGCTTCAAATTGCTTTTTTATGTAAGAGAGCGCCTTATCCTCGCAAGGTGTATTTAAGAGTACAAGAAGATCGTCGTAACGTCCATACTCCGCCACGTTTTCAAGATTCTTAATGACGCACTGCGGCTCATTGACCGCCATCCAGTGAAAGATCGTGCGAAATACCCTTCTTTCTCCCAAACCGCCCCTGATATCCCTTGCGAAAAACAGAATTTTTAATGCCACATCTGCATTTTCCGTAAATGCACGCATAAAGCGTGTAATGATCTCTTCGTCATTCTCATGACGGAGCGCTCCGATTGTCGCAAAAAGATCCAGACAATCCGAGCCGGTTGATTTCAACGTCACGGCGCCATTCTCCGTCCATGTTTTATTCGCTTCCTGCTTCATATATTCCAGCATAACGGTCTCCTTTTCATATTCAATATTCTAAGCCTGCAGTTTGCGCCGTTTTACAAGATGCATCTACTACTTTACCGCTTTCATTCGATATGCAGAGAATTGCTGTCAGCATCTTTCTTTTCCAAAACGCATTCAGGAAAGGCTGTACCAGACCGCTTACCGCCAAGCCGGAGCAGCCTTTTGCCTGCTGCGTTGGTAATGTCATTGTACAAAACAGACAGGAACTTATCATGGAAAAAAAGTTGCGAACTATTAAAGTCCGCAACTTTTTTGACTGATCAACCGTTCTTTGATAAGATGAACAAAATGTCGGGGCTCCTCGACCCGTATCATTGGTCCAAAAGCCAAGAGCCGGATGACGATTTCTGTTTCATCCTCCTTATCATAGTTGATGGTTATTTTGTATCGGTCATCCTCCATCTTCTCCGCCTGCTTATCAAAGTGCGCAAAATGAAGAAGTACACGCTCCAATGCGCCTCTCTGATCGGTAAGTTCAAATATGACGCTTCTTTGTTCTGTCCGCCCCCTTTTTTTGAACTCGGCATTACAGGGCTTAAGATATCTTTTACACGACTTGATCCTGCCAAGATTTATCGTATCGTTATAACGCTTTCCTGAACCAATCAGGCGGAATTTATCATCTTTTTCCGAATATTCCAGATACTCCGGAAACAGTACCATATGGATCAGTTTCCCTCTGCGGCTTTCCATTTCAATATCGATGGGATAATGATTACGAATGGCATCCATAATCAATCTGAAATTGGTTCTATATGCCTCATCCTCATAATCGTCACCGTCTAAATATCTGTCAAAAACAGCATAATCCTTTAGCGTAAACAGTGGCTCCACTTCCGGCAGATCAAGCAGTTCATCCTGAAACAAACGTATTCTCGGATCCAGGGATATTGCTTTCAGCCAGCGTTTCTGCATCATTGTAAGCGGCATAGACGGTTCATTTCTAATAGGCGTCGTCCCGTCCGGTTTTAGCAGCTGCCATCTTTCCTCAAGCAGCGCCGGTTCAATATTCAATATACTCTCGCCAAAGGCGTGTTCCTCCACAATCTTTCTAAGCTCTCCCTTTTGTATCGGATGACGAATGGCTGTCTTCAAAATTTCCGCAACCGCATTGTAATATGCGCTATAAAGCTCGCTAAAGATCATTTTCATCCCTCCTGTCAGAGCAGGTATCGTCTTCCAGACCGTACAAGCGGTACATTTCCTCTATATCCCTTTTAAACCGGGTTTCCAACTCCGCATTTGAAAAATGAATGTCTGTAATGCGACAGATAAAACTGCGTATCCATGGGACTAATTCACTGGCATCAAATACATCTGCACTAAAGCGGCTTGTGTACCCATCAATCCGTTCTACGGTTCCACAGCGTTTTTCACGTTCCAGCCTATCATGGATATGCTTCTCATCCTTTTCATAGTGAACTGTAAATTCCACATGTTCCAGCCGTTGCCCCGATATGTTCCGGGTATTTACTCCCCACATATGAGGCAGCATTTCTGCCAGCATTTCCCTTAATTCATCAAACTGCGGACTCTGCTCATCAAGTTTTACCGATACGATATGATCCAACCTGAAGGATGTGATCCTGTCATATCCTGGCGTATAACCCACCAGATACTGCCGTCCATTCTGAACGCTGATCATGATCTTCAGCGGAACCACATGTTTCTCCGACAATTGATCCTTATGCCGGTTGATCGATTCCATAGTGACCATCCTTTTTTCCTGCATTGCCATAAAAAGAAGACAGATGATCTCGCTATCCATCGCTCCGGTTATGTAATGATGCTTAAAAGCAAATATTTCCTTATGCTTCTCTTTCTTATCCAGCAGAAAGGATCCAACAACCCCACAGGGAGCTATTTCCGAAAAGAAATCCAGTATATCGGCATCGCAGCAATCGATATCATCAGCGCGTCTGTAATACAAGACTTTTCCGCGCTTTTCGGTATTCAGGATCCCTTCCAAAACATATTCCTTTAATTTCTTACGGACCGTAGACTCATCAAACATCCGTGGTTCTTCAAATACGGAAAGATACTGATCGATCTGATCGGTAATCTCACTGATAGGCATGGCATCATCAGCGGATTTCAGAATATCCATCAAGATAAAATGGAGCGTGATGTCTCCATCCGTAAAACTTTTTGCCTTCCATGCTTTATACAACGGATTATGACGGGAGACGCGGCTGTCGATAGAGATAAACACGTTCTTTCCTTCCGGCATCTGCCGAAACCGCATATAATCCCCCAGCCAGCTTTCCAGCCTGCGCCGTTCATCATCATAAGTCCGTCCGCTCATTTGGGTGTATTCATCACGGCTCTTAAACCCATAGACAAAGACTTCACGCATATAGTCCCTGATGCGGTTGAAATTTTTAATCACCTCACTATAAGCCACGATCCTACCTCCTGATGCTGGATTATGGGGTTTATAAATACAGCCACCTCTGAAACATTCTCAGGTGGCTGTGTAGATACTGTTTGTGGTGTTGCTTTAGGCTATGGCTTAGCGGCTTCATCAGGCAGTCCGACATAACCGCAGGCTTCTATCATAGTCTGCCCTTCATCTGAAAGCAGCCATTCTACAAGTCTGTCAACATTCGGATTATGGTTATCTTTACGATAGACAACATAAAAATTTACAGTAATTGGATAGGAACCGTTCCTTATATTCTCTGCATCAGGATATATTCCATCTACCGCCAGCATTTTCACATTTTCATCGGCTACCATCCCTGACAGATAGTATCGAAAAGAGTAACCAATTGATCCGCCAAATATAGATAGAGGACTTCTGGAGTTAATCATATTGCCCTCCATAAACACATCCATCATCGTTTGACTGCCTGATCCTTTGATTCTTATTAATGGATTGATTAGTCTGGAAGCTCCGCCCACTTCTTCCCAGTTTGTGATCTCTCCTCTATAGATAGAGCGTATCTGTTCCGATGTAAGTCCATCTACAGGATTATCTTTGTTGACAAAGAAAACAAAAGCTTCTAACCCTATCGGCACGATTTCGATCTCAACACCCTTTTCTTGTGCTGACAACATTTGTTCTTTAGATGGGTGAGCTGTAAAAAACAGATCAACTGAACCGTCAACAAGCGCATCAAATCCCCTGATCGTGTTCTGATACTGCATTACGCTGTCAGGCGCAAAGTTTTCACCGTAGTAGTTATCGTCAGAAAACACTCCACCCTCGTAGGTAACAGTTCCTTCGGGGTAGCAATTCTCTATCACAGATGCGTAAACAGGCACAAGAGCTGCCGCTCCGTCTAAAACAGGTAAATCATCTTCCTTTTCAAATTTCAGAGAGGCGCCGGTTCTTGCAAGCTCTGATTCCTCCTCAAAAGGCAGGAATTGTGCCACATCGACCATTTTAAGCTGTCCTATTCCACTGTAATTATTTGCGAGGCGGCTTGTAATCGTTATGTACAAGAAAACATTTACGGAAACAAACAGAAGAACTGTTGCAAGAATTACAATTATTTTTTTCACAACCACAACTCCCTTGCTATAAACTGAATAATCGAAGAATTCTGGTAGGCATAGCAAATATAGATCGCATGTGCAGCCGTAATAATGATTCCTATCAAAACAATAATAATTAATATTCTTAAAAATTTACGATCACTCATTTTTACATAGTCCTCACAATAAGCATGGCAAGGATAAATAACAGTAGGGCGATTATAACCTCCAAAGCGATGATCGCCATACTAATGATAAACATAACTTTAATATATGTTTTTCTGCCTGTTCCTTCTCGCTTTGCACGTATGCTGTCAATAATGAACAAAATAATAGATACGATTACAAACGGATGAGCAACTACCATTGCTAGCCAAGCCATAGATAACCTCCCTAAAAGCGCAAAATTTGAGTGCTTAACCTATACCAAATATTATACTAAATCCAATTGAAAAGTCAATTATCTGAAAAAATAGCCCTATCCCATCTCCAAAATCTCTTTCAAATTTCTCGGCATAAAACCAATGATATCCACGCCCACATTATAGGCCTTTTTTACTTTAGACATATATTGATTCGTCTCGTTATTAAAGTTGTTATGGATATGCCCGTAAAAATGCAAAACATTTCTATAATATCCATTCCACTCAACGATAGGATAATGGCAGCAAAAAATCTGTGTTCCGTTGTCATCCACCATTTTCATATCAACAGTCTCTACAAAATACTCCTTACAATCAGGATTCTTTAACATACGGGCATCATGATTCCCGATAATCAGATGCTTTTGTCCCTTTAACTTTCTCAAATATTGAACCGGATCTTCACTTTTGTGTGAAAAATCACCTAAAATATACACATCATCCCGATCGGTAACCCGGCTATTCCAGTTAACAATGATCGTCCTGTCCATTTCTTCTATTGTACTGAACGGTCGATTTGACATTCTGATGACATTATTATGGCCAAAATGTGTATCTGCAATATAATAATTCATGTATTCTCACCTCAAAATAATAAAATAATCTCATCCATCGGTACCTTCAGCACTGCTGCCAGTACCACCAGATTATCAATGGTCGGCATTGCCGTTCCGTGCTGCCACTTATAAATTGCCTGGGGAGTTGCAAATCCGAAGATATCCTGCAGATCTCTGACCGTCAGTCCTGCCGCCTCCCTCAGTCTTGTAATATTCCTTCCGGTAGCTTCCATATCAATTGTTGGCATCGTTAACATTTCTTCCTCCATTTCCCTCCTACAGACGGAGGAAAATGTTCCTCCGCCTTAGGTAGAAGCTTTAAAGTTATAAATAGGTTTCATCACATCGATGATATCTACAGATTCTCTGATGACATCAATAATGTCCTCCAGACTTTTGTATGCCATCGGAGCTTCATCCAATGTATTTTCATTAATAGAAGTGGTATAGATCCCCTTCATCGTTTCTTTGTATTCATCCATGCTAAGAATCGCTTTTGCTCTCGTTCTGGACATAATTCTTCCTGCTCCGTGAGGCGCGGAATAGTTCCATTCAGGATTACCCTTTCCAACCGCGAGTACGCTTCCATCTCTCATATTAATTGGAATCAGCACTTTCTCTCCACTATGGGCTGCTATTGCGCCCTTTCTTAAAATCATTTCATCTGTATCAATATAATTATGAATTGTATGGAAGGCTTCCCCTCCGGTCATACCGGTTCTCTCCAAAATGATCTCAGCCATTTTCTCTCTGCTTCGCCTTGCAAATGCCTGGCAGATCTCAACATCGTGAAGATAGTCTTCAAAATATTTTCCGGATAAATAGCAAAGATCTTCCGGCATGCTTGCCTCTGACTCATATACCTGCCAATGAAGCTGTTTTAACGCCTCCTGTATTTCATTCTTACGTCCCTGCTCCTTGTAGGTTCTGATAATCTCGTCACGCTTCTCAAAATATTCTCCATATCCTCTATCCAGATCAATCGCCAGTTTCTGGTAAATCTCCGCCACCTGTTTCCCCAGATTTCTTGAACCGGAGTGGATGACCAGATATTTTGTACCGTCTGCGGCTTCATCAATTTCTATAAAATGATTACCACCGCCTAAAGTACCAAGGGATCTCTCCAACCGCTTCGTGTCTTTCAGCTCTCTGTAGCAAGACAGAGCAGTCAGGTCAAAGCGCTCCTGCCGCCCTTCCCAGACATTCATTCCTGATGGAATGAAATGTGCAGCTTCATCAACCTTTTCAAAATCAATGTCTGCCTTTCCAAGATGAACTGTATACATTCCGCATCCGATATCAACTCCCACCACATTTGGAACCGCTTTATCAGTAATGGTCATTGTGGTCCCAATCGTGCAGCCTTTACCGGCATGAACATCAGGCATAATACGGATTCTGGAGCCTTCCGTCATCGGATAATCGCACATACGTCTGATCTGCTCTATAGCCTCCTCCTCAATTACTTTTGTATAGCAGATGGCTGTATTTACTTTTCCTTTGATTTCAATCATATTCATGTTCATGATTTTTTTCCTCCTGATTATTATTCATTATAGACAATTGCGAAACTCTGGCAAAATCCTTTTCTATTGTGCATCATTGACAATTCATCGCAGGCACGCTTGCGCTGCGCGTCGCACGCAACGGCACATAAGATGCCACAATACGGCATCTAAGTGCCGGCGGCTCCCCAGCACCTGCTTATGAATTTGTCAATGCTGCACAATAATATTTCTACTATTAAGAGTTTCGCAATTACCTAATTATTCATTAGACAGTGCCCCGCGGGGGACTCGAACCCCTAACCACCTGATTAAAAGTCAGGAGCTCTACCATTGAGCTAACGGAGCAAAACGCAGATATCAGACTGCAACAAAAATACCGCCTATCATGTGTATCCACACAAGATAAGCGGTTCTGAAATCTATGTATCCGGTTGTTTTCTTCTATCTCCTACGATAGGCCAACATCCTTCACCACAGTATTCCTTTTCAGCTTATTTGTATCTGAACACACACAGCCAAAAACCCACTCTTCTTTACGGTCGAGTGATGGTTTTATCAATTTTTTCAGATCTATATCGCTTGAAAAAGTAACTGTGAACATCTGTTTTCCTTTCTCAGATCCATTCTCCCGGATCCGCTTTTCTTCTTACTGTATCGTATATTAACACAAAAAACTTTAGTTGTCATTATACTTGTAGTATAATTTTTTAGTTCTCTCGATGGATAAGAAGAAGGCTTGCAGACCATGCGCACTCTTGGTTATAATATGGTATGGATTTTAAATGAAAAGGAGCCGGGGAAATGAAAGCACTATTTATAGGAGGAACAGGAACCATAAGCACTGCGGTAGTCAAGCGTCTCGTGGAGGAACTGCATTGGGAAGTATGGCTTATCAATCGTGGCAATAGGCAGAATGTTGTGCCAAAAGGCGTGCATCAGATCATTGCGGATATCAATGACGAGGCAGATGTTGCAGACAAGATCAAAGATCTTACATTTGATACAGTCTGTGAATTTATTGGTTTTCATGTAGAAGATGTAAAGCGGGATTACAGACTGTTTAAAGATAAGACAAGGCAGTACATCTACACCAGTTCCGCCTCGGCTTACCATAAACCAGCGACGGGATATATTGTAAATGAAGGAACAGCTCTCGCTAATCCTTATTGGCAGTATTCCAGAGACAAGATTAAGTGCGAGGAATTCCTGATGCAGAAATACCGTGAAGAGGGCTTCCCTGTTACCATTGTCCGTCCGAGCCACACATATGACGAGAGGCACATTCCTTTCGGCGTACACGGAAAAAAAGGGTTCTGGCAGGTCATTAAACGTATGATGGAAGAAAAACCTGTTATTATACAGGGCGACGGCACATCTCTCTGGACACTGACTTTTAACACTGATTTTGCTGTTGGTTACACAGGACTGATGGGAAACCGTCATGCGATTGGGGAGGCATTTCAGATTACAGGCGACGAGACGCTTACATGGAATCAGATTTATGCGACGATTGCAGATGCGCTGGGCGTAAAACTGAATGCATACCATGTGGCAGCAGAATATCTGTCTGCAGTTGGGGATAAATATGGATATGATTTTGAAGGAAGTCTTATAGGGGATAAATCGGTATCGGTAGTGTTCGATAACAGCAAACTTAAAAGGGCAGTGCCGAATATGCAGACCTCTGTGCGATTTGATCAGGGCGTAAGGATTGCTCTTGATTACGTACTGTCTCATCAGGAGGAATGTCAACTAGACGATCCTGAATTTGATGTATGGTGCGATCGTGTCATTGCGGCGCTAGAGGCATCCAAGGCAGGCATCTGATTCTGTTTGCCCGTAATAAACTTTATAATTTCCTCTGCTTTTTCCGACTCTTCAAAAAGCGGGCTGTGTGCAGAGTTTTCAAAAGTATAGAAATACTTTTCGGGAGCGTCCAAAAACTCAAAATATTCCCTCTGTAGCTCATAACAGCAAGTATAATCGTATTTGCCCGCAAAAAAATAAACGGGAACATTAACGCTTTTAACAGTTTCAAACGCATTAAATGTAAATGTGTCCTGCATGGTTTGATTCGCAAACGATTTTCCACGCCAAATGTTAATTCTTTCTGTAAGCGAATAATCTGTCATGCGAAGCGATGGAAAAAAGATACCTGTGATAACGGATTCCATATCCCTTGTTGTACCGACTCCAAGTGCGTGCATTGCCTTATCCCTTATCCCGGAACTAAAATATCCTTCTGTGCCATAGGGATTATCCGTTAACTGCCTGAAAAGCGAGTCATTACCCTCCTTCTCACATTGTGATAACATATACTCATATGCAAGCTGTTCTGAACGCGGCTGGTCAGCTATTTGACTAATCGCTATATAGCCATGATACAATTCGGGGCGTTCTGCAACCGCCTGTATTCCGATCGATGTACCAAACGAATGGGCAGCGAGATATATTTTATTCACTTCAAATCGTTCACAAAGATATTCTGTCACTTCAAATGTATCTGCAATAAATTGTTCACGGGTCATGCTTTCCGGTGTAACAAATTGCCCATAAGACAATCCTGTACCGCGCCAGTCGAGAAAGCAGACGATAAATTCATCTTCCAAAAAGGTTGGATATTGATTCTCCATAAAATATTCAGGTATTCCCGGTCCACCTGACAAAAAGAGCAGTACAGGCTTTTCCATATCGTTTCCTTTGATGATCATTCCTTGTCGAACACCACCAATCGTAAGAAAGACTTTTTCACCTATTCCTCCATTGTTATGCTTAATCCTGGTGGTAAATGGCGGTAAAATCCATGTTAAAACAATTAGCAACACAAGCACAATCAGAAGAATTCTATTTGGATTCATATAAGCTCCTTTATTATTTATCAAATTTTTCATTCGACTAATATTTTCTCTAAAACATTTTCCCATTCGAAATCTTTCTCTACATATTTCATGGACGCAATTGCAGCAAGTCCATGAACCTTAGCCCACATAGCTATGATACCGTATTTTATCTGTTCGTCAGTAAATCCCTCTTTACGATATACAAAATAAGCTTTTTCTTTATAATATTGAAACGGAGAAAAACTATCTTCACATGGTTTCATAGATAAATCTATTTTTACACATGGCTGTGAAAATAAAAACGTGTAATATTCGGGGTATTGCAGAAAGAACAAAACATATGCTTTACCCATATTTAGAATGGAATTAGGAGAATGTTTTTTTTCTGTACTTTCATATGCTCTTTCTAAATAATTCTGCAACTGTTGTGTAACGTATTCCTGCATTGCGACCAACAATTCATCTTTATTTTTGAAATGACTATATGGGGCGGCTTCACTAACATTGCATTTAGCTGATAACTTCCTTAATGACAATTTCTCGATTCCATTATCTTGTATCATTTTCAATCCTGTCCGTATCAATTCGACTTTTAAATCTCCATGATGATATTTTAATTTCATTGCCAGCCTCCAATCTTAACAATGTTAAGTTTAGCATATTAAGAAAACAAAAACAACCCCATAATTATTTTTGTTTCATCAATGATCGTGCCACTTTAAAACAATGCCGGATACGGCAATAATCCATATCCAACAGGAGAATAACAGACAATATATCGTCATTCCCTACACTGACAGCATAATAATTTTTTATATAAATTATCTATGCAAATTGCGCCAAATGATGCAGTAATGAGAATTGACAACACCGCCACTGTCAATACAGTCTGTCCACAAGCCAGTCCCATTGTAAAAGGAATTGCGCCGATAGCTGCCTGTACGGTGGCTTTCGGTGTGTATGCTATCATACAGAATAGTTTTTCTTTTGTTGTAAGCTTGGTTTTTATCAAAGACATTGCTACACCCAACATTCTAAAAACCAAAGCGCCTATCACCAATAAAACAGCATATATACCTGAACTTATCGCATATTTTAAATCAACGGTTGCCCCTACAAGCACAAAAAGAAATACTTCCGCTGCTACCCATAATTTATTGTATTTACTTGATAATCGTTTGGCTAAGACCGAATACTTCTGTTTTATTACAATTCCCAGACTCATAATAGCTAAAAGTCCGGAAATCGGTATCATCCCTTCTAAACGGTTTTGCAATTCAAGCAGCAGAAAGGAAAAGCTGAGAATTATCAGAATTTTAACAGAGTCCCGCATATGAAATTTTCTAAAAAATATTACCAATATACTTCCCATAGCCGTTCCTATAACAACTCCCATTAGAATGGAAACAGGAATCTGCAAAAAGCTGATAACAGATATCGTACCTGTTGAAGCTAAAGAAAGTAATGCAGTAAATACAACAATCACAAAAACATCGTCCACTGACGCGCCTGCCAATATTAACTGCGGAATACTATGGTTTTTACCATATCCCTCATCGATCAGTTTAATCATTCTCGGCACTATAACAGCAGGAGAGACCGCTGCAATGACACTTCCAATAATTGCGGCTTCCAGTACGGTTACGCCTAATAATATCGGTGCTAAGATGATTGTTCCTACTATTTCTATACATGCAGGAACGAAACACATAAGGATTGCCGGTCTGCCGGCTTTTTTCAAATCATCAATATTTAATGATAAACCTGCTCTTGTCAGAATAATTACCAATGCAATCTGCCGTAAATCTGCCGAAATGCCTAATATTGATTTATCAATGAGATCAAGCGCATGAGGGCTTAAAATAATTCCCACAATAATCATTCCTAACAGGCTTGGCAGCTTCATTTTTGAAAATATGCTTCCTAAAAGCAATCCCAATAATAAAATTAATGCAACACTTGTCAACATATTAATAACCATGCCTTTCCGTAACCTGCGAATTTGAGCCGCAGGCACAAATTCGCAAAACGAATTTATTCGTTTTTGAAAAACTCTTTGATTTTTCAATCTAATTCCTCCTAATTAGATACAAAAACTAAAAAAGCTGATAATTTCTGCGTCATTTTCGCAGAAGTCATCAGCATAAAATGCGGTTTAGGTTTCCCAAGGGAGAACTTCATTCCCTTATTGACTATTTTAGCATAAGCTTATTGTGCTTTCAACAATAATTTTATGATTTCTTCTGCTTTTTCCGATTCTTCAAAAACTTGTATAACGATAAATAGGTCCTATTTGGGCTGACTATATAAAATTTCTCCCTTTTCGGAATTGTGTACCCGAGAAAAATAGATTATAATTACTCTAACAAATCGGAATTTGATTTTTTAACTTTTCAAGACATTTAATAACTGTTATATTTTGTTATAGAAATCTTGGCAACACCGCATAAATGCTAAATTTATAACAGTTTTCTTGTCCTTACCTTTTATATCAGTTTATAGGATTCCCCTTGCATTTACAGGTACTAATAAGGGCAAATTTAAGGGAAACAAAAAATAGTAAAACAATATAACAAATTATGTAGTCGAACTGTTTGAAATACAACTAAGACGTAATTTCCACTTATAAACAGGCTCTACAACATTCTCTGTAGAGCCTGATACTTCATTCTGTAATTCTATCAATTATATTTCAGAGCTTATGGTATATTTAACTGTTATACAAATCATTAAATTCTATCAAAAAACAGTTTCCATTCTACTCTTTATTAAATTTTTACAATCGCTATATCCGATTAGTTGTCAATCAGTTTATCTTCATTATTCCAGCTATATAACTTACGGATTTCTGTACCAACAAGTTCCGCCGGATGCTCTGCTGCCAATTTCCTTAGTGCATTAAAATGAACCTGTCCTCCGGAAGACATTTCCAAAAGGAAATCTTTTGCAAAATTTCCGTTCTGAATATCCGATAAAACTTTCTTCATGGCGTTTTTTGTATCTTCTGTAATGATTTTAGAACCCGTAATATAATCACCATACTCCGCAGTATTAGAAACAGAATATCTCATTCCCGCAAAACCCGACTGATAGATCAAATCGACAATCAACTTTACCTCATGAACACATTCAAAATAGGCATTTCTCGCATCATAACCCGCTTCAACAAGCGTTTCAAAACCAGCCTGCATCAATGCACAGATGCCGCCACATAAGACAACCTGCTCACCAAAAAGATCTGTCTCCGTCTCTGTACGGAATGTTGTCTCCAAAACACCTGCCCTTGCACCACCGATAGCCAATGCATAAGCCAAAGCACGCTCTAAAGCCGT